>JASFMS010000357.1:0-3524 GCA_050117435.1 Ectothiorhodospiraceae bacterium
CAGCCCGCCCGTATTCGTTGCCGTGAGCGGCTCGCCGATGAAAACGGCCGACGCCAGCATGCCGAAGATCGGCACGCCGAGTGAGGAGAGGGACGTGGTAATGGCGGGCAACGCGCGCGTGACGGTTATCATGGCCCAGAAACCGAAGGCCGTGGCCACCGGACCGTTGTAGAACAGTATGACGCCGAGCTCGGCGGACCAGTGGATGGGGCGCCCCCATTCGGTGACCAGGGCAATGGGCACGAGCACCATGGCGCCGACGGTGAACTGCCACGGCCCGAGCGACAGCGGCGATCCCTCCATGCGGTGGCCGCGCACATGGACGATGAGAATCGCCCACAGCAGCGCCGCCAGCAGGAGCATGCCGTTGCCCAGAATCACCTGCGGGTCGCTCCAGTCGAACCCCAGCGGATTGAACAGTACGAGTACGCCCGCAATTCCCAGCAGAAAGCCGGTGAGCTTCAATCCGGAGAGCCGCTCGCGCAGCAGGACCGTCGCCATGGGAACCACCCAGAGTGACGTGGTATAGGCGAGAATGGCGGATCGCCCCGCCGGCACGAACTGCAGCCCGAAGGTGACCAGCGCGAGGAATCCGCCCATCTGCATGAGGCCGACGCTGATCACCACCACCCTGTCGTGACGGCTCGGAAAGCGCAGCTGTCCGGCCAGGCCCGCGACCACGAACATCACCGTCGCACCCAGGAGCATGCGGGCCGCGGCGAAGGTCACGGGCGGTATGTAATTCAGCCCCACCTTCATCACCGGCCAGTTCGCGCCCCAGAGCACGATGACGGACACCAGCAGCACCCACGCGGTGCGCGTGGATACCACCCGACTCGCGGTCACCCCTTGCTGCGCCAAGAAAGCCCCTCCCGTCCGGAACACATGAAGCGGGGGCATGTTACTAACGTTCAGGTAAGGAATGCCATTCCGGCCCGTTCCGCTGTATCCCTTAGCCACAGATGAACACGGATGAATCGGATGGTCCGCGCGGACGTGGGGCGAGCAGTATTGAGCCGCCGATGAACGCCGATGAACACCGATCGGGATATTGGAGAAGGAGTACAGTCGGGCGGCTACAGAGCGACGATCACGCAGCCCTCTGTACTCTGTACTCAGTCCTCCGCTTTACTTCGGTGCAGCGAGCACCAGCGTCCAGTAGGTGAGCGCGTCTTCGCCGGGTCCGGTCACGCAGGCGGCGCCGATGTTTCGGAACGAGGGTTCCATGATATTCGCGCAGTGCCCGGGGCTATCCAGCCACTGTTCCATGACGGAATCAACGGACGACTGGCCCGAGGCGATATTCTCCCCGACGCTGGACCACGGGTAGCCCTCGTCACGAACACGCCCCGCTACGGACAACCCGTCCGTACCCTGATGGCCGAAGTATCCGGCCTCCGCCATATCCTGGGAGTGAGTCAGCGCGGCCCTGTGGAGCCGCTCGTTCCAGGTGACCGGCGGCGCGGCGCCGAAGTTCTCCCCGCCACACTCTCGCGCGTCCCGGCGCAGACGATTGATCCGCTCCAGCATGCGCTCCTTCACGCCCTGCGCCGCCGGACAGCTCGGCGGCGGCGCGTCGCTGAGCAGCGCATTGCGCTCCACCCCCGCCGAGCACGCCCCGAGAAATACGACCAATGCCGATATCGGCAGCCATCCGAAACGCATTCTCTACCCCTTGTCGCGTGTACGAAGCCTTCAGGCAGTGATGTCCGGTTTCACCGCCACTACACGGCGCCCTTCCGCCCCTTCATGAATCCGCGTTCATCGGCGGCTCGATCATCTCGGGCCGCTCGAAAAGGGCAGCCGACTCAGAGATGGTCGCGCGGCACGGTAAGATCCCAGTTGCGGGAAAATACCCGTACATCGTTTTCCCACGCATCCAGCTCGGCGCGGATGTAGAAGTTGTCCGTGTCCGCGGTGAGGACGGTGCGCGTGCGCGTCTCCACGGACCAGTCGCCACGAATGAAACCGCGCACCGACTCCACTTCACCGCGCAGGGAGGTGAAGTCGTCGCCCCGGAAGCTGTACCACTCCAGGACCTTGTCGCGCAGCTGCAGATCGATCTCCGCGATTCGCTCCCGCCCTTCGTCCTTGACCACCTGCAGGGTGGATTCGTCCCGGGCGAGATCACGCAACACCCACCAGTTGTGTTCCGTTGTGCCCAGCTGCTCCACGCTGATTGGCGCGGCGCCCTCGGCGGGACCGAACGGCGCCGTTTCGGCGTCTTCCGTCCGGGGCGGGCGTTCCGGCAGCACGAGACGGCTTCCCCCCGTGTGAACGGTCAGCCGCACCGGTTCCGGCGGCGCCCAGGCCAGTGGCCAGTAGGAGGTGGAAAGCGCAATCCGCAGGCGATGGCCACGGGGGAAGCGCTGACCCACGTCATTAAGCTGGAGACGAACACGATAGCGTCGACCGGGGATCAGCGGCTCGGGGTCGGCGTGGCCGTCACGGTGCGTCAGGTTGAGCAGGCCGTAGGTGATGCGGGTCGTCTTGTCGTCGGGCGCCACGTCGGAGAGCCGGGCGGCGATCATGGCCACTGGCCGGTTTGCCTCCACTTCCAGATCCAGAAAGGGAGCTCCCAGGATCTCCAGCGCCTCGTCCAGGGGCGGGGAGTCGAAAACCAGCGCGCCACCGTCCTCTTCTCGCTGGTCATGGGGGAGATCCGGGGTCGCGGCGTAAGAGCACCACTTGCCGGCAAACAGGCCGAGACTCAGCGGCGACTGAACCGTGAGCGCCTGTTCCGCGGCCTTTTCCTCCTCGGGCACGAGCACATTCTGCGCGAGGGCAAAGCCGCGCTCGCGAACACCGGCCGACGGCCATTCCGCCTCCGCCACCCAGTGCCCCGGGCGGACATCATAGCTGGGGTGAGGCGGCACGCTGTGCTGCATCCAGGCAAGCAGCATGGGTTCCTTCTCCACACCGTTCGGCTCCCCCTTGAGCCAGCGATCCCACCAGCGCAGACACTCCTGCAGGAAGCCCACGGCCGGTCCAGGCTCACCCATGTGCGGGTACTTGTGGCTCCAGGGCCCCACCAGCCCCTTGCGCGGCACCTCGAGACTGGCCAGCAGGCGAAAAACGGAATTGGAGTAGCCATCGGCCCAGCCGCTGACCGCCATTACCGGACAGTGTACGGCGCTGAAATCCTCGCAGACGGAGCCATGCCGCCAGTAGGCATCCCGGCGCTGGTGCCGCAACCAGGTTTCCAGCCACGGTTCGCTGGCATCAAGGCGGCGGAACCACATTTCGCGCCAGGCGTCGCCGACGATTTCCGGGTCCGGCGGCAGGCTGTTGAAGGCGAACATGACTGACGCCCAGGAAAGGTTGTCGGAAAGCAGGCAGCCACCCATGTAGTGAACGTCGTCGGCATAGCGATCGTCAGTGGAACAGACGCTGACAATCGCCTTCAGCGGTTCCGGCTGCAGGGCCGCGATCTGCAGGCCGTTGAAGCCGCCCCAGGAGATGCCGATCATGCCCACGCTGCCGCTGCACCATGGTTGCTCGGCAAGCCACCGGATGACCTCGAC
>JASFMS010000358.1:0-3518 GCA_050117435.1 Ectothiorhodospiraceae bacterium
CTCGCAGCTGTCCCAGTTCATGGACCAGAACAATCCGCTGTCCGAGGTGACCCACAAGCGCCGCGTCTCGGCCCTGGGTCCGGGCGGCCTTACCCGCGAGCGGGCGGGGTTCGAGGTCCGGGACGTTCACCCGACCCACTACGGCCGGGTCTGCCCCATCGAGACGCCGGAAGGCCCGAATATCGGCCTGATCAATTCGTTGGCGGTCTACGCCCGCACCAACCGCTACGGCTTCCTGGAGACGCCGTACCGGAAGGTCGTGGACGGCCGCGTGACCAGCGACGTGGACTATCTTTCCGCCATCGAGGAGAGCCGCTACGTCATCGCCCAGGCGAACGCGCGGGTGGATGAGAACGGCAATCTGGTGGACGACCTGATTTCCTGCCGGCACCAGAACGAATTCGGCATGTCCACGCCGGACAAGGTCCAGTACATGGACGTTTCGCCGAAGCAGATCGTCTCGGTGGCGGCGTCGCTGGTGCCGTTCCTGGAGCACGACGACGCCAACCGCGCGCTCATGGGCGCCAACATGCAGCGCCAGGCGGTACCGACCCTGCGGGCGGACAAGCCCCTGGTCGGGACGGGCATGGAGCGGGCCGTGGCCACGGACTCCGGCGTGACGGTATGCGCGGATCGCGGCGGTCTGGTGGAGCAGGTGGACGCCGCGCGCATCGTGGTGCGGGTCAATGATGACGAGACCGTGCCCGGCGAGCCCGGCGTGGATATCTACAATCTGACCAAGTACACGCGCTCCAACCAGAACACCTGTCAGAACCAGAAGCCTCTGGTGAACCCGGGCGATGTGGTTGCCCGCGGAGACGTGTTGGCGGACGGTCCTTCCACGGATATGGGCGAGCTGGCGCTGGGCCAGAACATGCTGGTCGCCTTCATGCCCTGGAACGGCTACAACTTCGAGGACTCCATCCTCATCTCCGAGCGGGTGGTGCAGGAGGATCGATACACCACGATCCACATCGAAGAGCTCACCTGCGTCGCCCGGGACACCAAGCTGGGTCCCGAGGAGATTACGGCGGACATCCCCAACGTCGGCGAGAGCGCGCTCTCCAAGCTTGACGAGTCCGGCATCGTCTACATCGGTGCCGAGGTGAAGGCCGGCGACATCCTGGTCGGCAAGGTGACGCCCAAGGGCGAAACGCAGCTGACGCCGGAAGAGAAGCTCCTGCGGGCCATCTTCGGCGAGAAGGCCTCGGACGTGAAGGACACATCGCTGCGCGTGCCCACGGGCATGGACGGCACGGTGATTGACGTTCAGGTGTTCACCCGTGACGGGGTGGAGAAGGATCAGCGCGCCCTGTCCATCGAGGCGGAGCAGCTCGCGAGCGTTCGCAAGGACCTGAACGACCAGTACCGCATCTTCGAGGACGATGCTTTCGCCCGCCTGCAGCGGGTCCTGGAAGGCAAGGTGGCCGAGGGCGGTCCCAACGGTCTGAAGGCCGGCGCCACCATCGACGCGGATTACCTGGACGGCGTGGAGCGGGATCGCTGGTTCGAGATCCGTCTGCGCGAGGAGGAAGCGAACCAGCAGCTCGAGAAAGTGCAGGCGCAGCTCAAGGCGCAGCGCGAGGCCTTTGATCGCAAGTTCGACGAGAAGAAGGTCAAGATCACCGCGGGCGATGACCTCGCTCCGGGCGTGCTGAAGATGGTGAAGGTGTACATGGCCGTCAAGCGCCGCGTACAGCCGGGCGACAAGATGGCCGGGCGGCACGGCAACAAGGGCGTCATCTCCACCATCGTTCCCGTGGAGGACATGCCCTACATGGAGGACGGCAATCCGATGGATATCGTCCTCAACCCGCTGGGTGTGCCGTCGCGGATGAATGTGGGTCAGGTGCTGGAGACCCACCTCGGGTGGGCCGCCAAGGGCGTGGGTCGCAAGATCGGCGACATGCTGGACAACAAGGTCAAGGCCGGCGAGGTGCGCAAGTTCCTCGAGCAGGTCTACAACCAGTCCGGCACGAAGGAGGATCTCGATTCGCTCTCCGACGAGCAGGTCCTGGAGCTGGGCGACAACCTCCGCGGCGGCGTGCCGATGGCGACGCCGGTGTTCGACGGTGCCAACGAGGACGAGATCAAGGCCATGCTTCGTCTGGCCGATCTCCCCGAGTCCGGTCAGACAACGCTGTTCGACGGCCGGACCGGCGAGGCCTTCGACCGCCCGGTCACCATCGGCTACATGTACATGCTGAAGCTCAACCATCTGGTTGACGACAAGGTGCACGCGCGTTCCACCGGTCCGTACAGCCTGGTTACCCAGCAGCCGCTGGGCGGCAAGGCCCAGTTCGGTGGTCAGCGCTTCGGCGAGATGGAGGTCTGGGCGCTGGAGGCTTACGGCGCCTCCTACACCCTCCAGGAGATGCTTACGGTCAAGTCGGACGACGTAACGGGCCGCACCAAGATGTACAAGAACATCGTGGACGGCGACCACCGCATGGAGGCCGGGATGCCCGAGTCCTTCAATGTGCTTGTCAAGGAGATCCGGTCCCTCGGCATCGATATCGAGCTGGATCAGGATTGACCGCCTGATGGCTGACTCGCGTCGGGAGAGCGCAGCCGGGAAATCCGGCAATGATTTCTCCGACCAATGGTCAGCCCTGGCGGCATGCGAAATTGAGGTGGGGTTCCTCGCGACTGGCGGAACGAGCCCCGCATTAGCCGGCCGGAAGCGGCCGGCTACCGAATCAGCCAACTGAGTTGGACGGGCAGCGGATATGAGAGACCTTCTGAATCTGTTCAAGCAGCCGGGCGCGCAGCTTGATGACTTCGACGCCATACGGATTGGTCTGGCGTCTCCGGAGATGATCCGGTCCTGGTCATATGGCGAGGTCAAGAAGCCCGAGACCATCAACTACCGCACGTTCAAGCCGGAACGCGATGGTCTTTTCTGTGCCAAGATTTTCGGTCCCATCAAGGACTACGAGTGCCTCTGCGGCAAGTACAAGCGCCTGAAGCACCGCGGCGTCGTCTGCGAGAAGTGCGGGGTGGAGGTGACCCTGGCCAAGGTACGCCGCGAGCGCATGGGCCACATCGAGCTGGCCAGCCCCACGGCGCACATCTGGTTCCTGAAGTCGCTGCCGTCGCGCATCGGGCTGCTGCTGGACATGACGCTGCGTGACATCGAGCGCATCCTCTACTTCGAGGCGTTCGTGGTCATCGACGCGGGCATGACGCCGCTGGAGCGGGGGCAGCTGCTCACCGACGAATCCTACCTCGATGCCATCGAGCAGTACGGCGACGAGTTCGACGCTCGTATGGGCGCCGAGGCCGTGCTGGAGCTGCTGAAGAGCGTTGAGCTGGACGAGGAAGCGTCGAAGCTCCGCGAGGAGATCAACGCAACGAACTCCGAGTCCAAGATCAAGCGGCTTTCCAAGCGGCTCAAGCTCGTGGAATCGTTCCTGGATTCCGGCAACAAGCCGGAATGGATGATTCTCACGGTTCTGCCGGTGCTGCCGCCGGACCTGCGGCCTTTGGTACCGCTGGATGGCGGCCGGTTTGCGACA
>JASFMS010000359.1:0-3513 GCA_050117435.1 Ectothiorhodospiraceae bacterium
GGCCCCATTGCTCGGCCGCCTCGGCCGAGTTTTCGTATGCGGGGCAAAGCCAATACCCAAGCAGGGGGACGTGGATGAAGCAGGAAGGTGCGGACAAGAGCAGACGCCGTTTCCTTACTGGCGCTGCGACTGTCGTCGGGGGCGTCGGCGCGGCGTACACCGCCGTCCCGTTTCTGGCCTACTGGAAACCGAGCGCGCGCACTGAAGCCGCCGGTGCTCCGGTGGAGGCCGAAATAGGGAAGCTCGAGCCGGGGCAGCTCATCAACATCGAGTGGCGCGGCAAGCCCATCTGGGTGTTTCAGCGCTCCGAGGGCGATCTGGACACCCTGCCGGAGCTCAACGACGAGCTGCGCGACCCGCTATCCAAGGTGGAGTCGCAGCAGCCGCCGTACGCGCAGAACCTCCCCCGCTCGATCAAGCCGGAGATCGGCGTCCTGGTGGGTATCTGCACCCACCTCGGTTGCTCGCCGCTGTACAAGCCCGAGCACGGTTCCGTTTCCAGCGACTGGAAGGGCGGCTTCTTCTGTCCCTGCCACGGTTCGACCTACGATCTGGCCGGGCGTGTCTTCAAGGGCGTGCCCGCACCGCTGAACCTGGTTGTGCCGCCTTACTGGTTCCCTGCCGACGGTCGCATCGTAATCGGTGAACACGAAGAAGGGGGAGCGGCCTGATGAGTGACGGCACCAAGACAACGGGGCTGCTGGGCTGGATCGACGCCCGCTTCCCGCTGACTCAGCTGTGGGAAGAGCACCTGAGCAAGTACTACGCGCCGAAGAACTTCAACTTCTGGTACTACTTCGGCTCCCTGGCGCTGCTCGTGCTCGTGAACCAGATCCTCTCCGGTATCTGGCTCACCATGAACTACAACCCGTCTGCCGAGGGCGCGTTCGATTCGGTCGCGTACATCATGCGGGACGTGGATTGGGGCTGGCTGATCCGCTACATGCACTCCACCGGCGCCTCCGCGTTCTTCATCGTCGTCTACCTGCACATGCTCCGGGCACTGCTCTACGGCTCCTACAAGAAGCCGCGGGAGCTGATCTGGATCTTCGGCATGATCATCTACGTGGCGCTGATGGCCGAGGCCTTCATGGGCTACCTGCTGCCCTGGGGGCAGATGTCCTACTGGGGTGCCCAGGTCATCACGTCGCTGTTCGGCGCCATCCCCGGTTTCGGTGAGTCGCTGGCGACCTGGATCCGCGGTGACTACAACATCTCCGGAGTCACGCTGAACCGGTTCTTCGCCCTGCATGTCATTGCCATTCCGCTGGTGCTCGTCTTCCTCGTCATTGCGCACATCATCGCGCTGCACGAGGTGGGATCGAACAACCCCGACGGCATCGACATCAAGAAGAACAAGGATGCCAACGGTGTGCCGAAGGACGGCATTCCCTTCCATCCCTACTACACCGTCAAGGATCTGGTCGGGGTGGTCGTTTTCCTGATCTTCTTTGCCGGGGTCATATTCTTCGCGCCCGAATTCGGGGGACTGTTCCTGGAGGCACCGAACTTCCAGCCGGCGGACCCGCTGCAGACTCCGGCCCATATAGCCCCGGTGTGGTACTTCACGGCGTTCTATTCGATCCTGCGCGCGGTGCCGGACAAGTTCCTGGGCGTGGTGTCCATGGGGCTCGCCATCGTCTTTCTGTTCCTGCTGCCGTGGCTGGACCGCGGGCGAGCCCGCTCCATACGCTACCGCGGACTGTCCTACAAGATCGCCCTTGGGCTGTTCGTGATTGCGTTCATCTTCCTGGGGTACCTGGGACTGCACCCGCCGTCCGAAGTCGTGCTGGACACCTTCACGGTGACCACCTGGGCGCGCATCTGCTCCCTGATCTATTTCGGCTTCTTCGCGTTCCTGTGGATCTACACGTTCTTTGGTCTCGAGAGAACGAAGCCGGTGCCGGAGAGGGTGAATTTCAAATGAGAAAAATGGTGATTGCGCTGTTGCTGGCCCTGCTCCCGGCCGTTGTCTGGGCCTCCGAGGGTGGTGGCAACTTCATGAAGCCCGATCTGGACCCGACCGACACGGCGTCGCTGCAGAGAGGGGCCAAGCTCTTCGCCAACTACTGCATGGGCTGCCACTCGCTGAAGTACCTGCGGTACAAGCGCATGGCCGAGGATCTGGACATACCGGAGAGTGTCGTCGAAGACGACCTCATCTGGGACGGCAGCAAGATCCACGAGCACATGATGTCGGCGATGCCGGCCGGGAAGGCCAATGACTGGTTCGGCAAGACGCCGCCGGATCTGTCGCTGACCGTGCGCCAGCGGGGTGCGGATTGGGTGTACACGTACCTCAATACCTTCTATCGGGATGACAAATCCAGCACCGGCGTCAACAACCTGGTGTTGCCCGGCGCTTCCATGCCGCACGTGCTCTGGCGGCTTCAGGGAGTGCCCGAGCCGGTGTACGAGGAGGTGAATGCGGGTACGCCCGATGCCCATCTGGTGGTTACCGATGTTAAGGTGCCGGAGAAAGCTGGCGCGATGTCGGAGAAGGAATATCATGAGGCCACGAACGACCTCGTGAACTTCCTTGCCTACGCGGCGGAACCGATCAAGGCGGAGCGTCAGCGGTTGGGCGTGTGGGTGATACTGTTTCTGCTCGTGTTCCTCGGCATTGCCTACATGCTCAAGCGCGAGTACTGGAAGGACGTGCATTGATTCCGATACACGTCCTTTCCCCATCGATTCGCGGAGCGAGTGAATGGCCGCTGTAAGCAGACGCTCGGTAATGACCCTCTACTCGGATCCCACGTGTCCGTACAGCCATCGAGTACGCTTCGTGCTCGCCGAGAAGGGGATAACAGCGGAAATCGTCGAGGTGGATGCGTCCTCCCCGAAGCCGGAGGACCTGGTGGATCTGAATCCATACGCGGAAGCGCCCACTCTGGTGGACCGCGATCTGGTGCTGTACGACACCAAGGTAATCGCGGAATACCTGGATGAGCGTTTTCCGCATCCACCTCTGATGCCCGTGGATCCCGTTTCCCGGGCCAAGGCAAGGCTGGTCGTGTATCGCATCGAACGTGACTGGTACCGCCTTCTGGACACGATGGAGGCGGGCGCTGACAGCGACATCGACGCGGCACGCAAGGAACTGGGTGAAGGACTGATTGCCAGTGACGAAGTGTTCGGCTCGGGTATGCCGTATTTCCTCAGTGAAGAGCTGACGGTGATGGACTGTGCCCTGGCGCCTCTGCTCTGGCGGTTGCCCCACTACGGTGTCGAGCTGCCGGCCAGTGCGGAGAGCCTGCACGAGTACCAGGAAAGGCTCTTTGCGCTGGACTCCTTCCAGGCAAGCCTGAGTGACGCCGAGCGCGCCATGCGTGCGTGATCAGCAACCGCCGCGGTGAGGACGGGGCGGGCGCCAAACGTGCCTCCGCCCCGGAATCCCCATACAGGCAACGCAGCTACGATTTTCATGACGTCGAGTCGCCCCTACCTCATTCGTGCCCTGTACGAGTGGATCGTGGACAACGATCTCACGCCTTACCTGCTGGTGGATGC
>JASFMS010000360.1:0-3469 GCA_050117435.1 Ectothiorhodospiraceae bacterium
CCAGCCCCATCAATGGGAGGAATGGATCAATCTGGTATGGGGAGCGTGGCTGATCCTCGCGCCCTTCGTGCTGGGCTTCTCCGGCATTGCCGCCGCCACCTGGAATCACGTGATTCTGGGGTTGCTGGTGGGTGCCGATGCCATCTGGGCGCTGGTCGACATGCGCAGTCACGACAGCGCGCACGGTACTGCCTGACCCGCAGCGCGGGCCGGGAAGAACCGGGAGGGCATCCCGCCCTCCCGGCCCCGCCGCGCTCAGGCCGTACGAGCCGAAGCGGCAGCCTTCTCGTTATCCGAATCCGCGACTTCGCCGGACGCCGCCGCGCGATTCCCCGGAGAGGGAACGCCGGACGTCGGTTCCTTCGTCCCGCCGTGGCCAAAATAGGACCGCGCCAGAGCGCTGTAGATTGGCTCGGGGCAGACCAGTCGCGAGCAGGCAAAGGCAATGAGGCTGGTAGCCATCAGTGGCACGAGCAGACCGTTGTTGTCCGTCATCTCCATAACGATCACGAAAGTGGTGATCGGGGTTTGCACCACTCCCGCGAAATAAGCCGTCATCGCCAGGAGTATGACCGTCGCCGCCGGTGCGAACGTAACAAAGTGGGTCATGGCGCCGCCCAGCTCCGCACCCGTGGCGAGACTCGGAGAGAACAGCCCACCGGGAATGCCGCTGAGGTATGACACAACGGTGGCGACGAACTTGAAAACCGGCGACAGCATGCCGCCTTCGTAATTCGCCATCTCACCCTGCCCGTTGCCCAGTAGCGCCCGCGCTTCGCCGTACCCGGTGCCGTAACTGTGCCCGTGGGTCAGCAGACCGATGACTGCGATTACAAGGCCGCACGCGAGCCCGAACATCCAGGGGTGCGCACGGCGCAGCCCGAGCACGCGACGGGAGCCGATGACGATGGTGCGGCTGAATGCGCCCCCCAGAAAACCGCCGACAACGCCGCAGATGGGAATGACCAGCCATGCCTTTCCCATGTCCAGCGTCGTGTGGGCCTCGCCGAAATAGGCGTAATTACCGAGTAGAATTAGCGAGGTGAAGCCGGCAAAGATCACCGACGTCAGCACGATGCCGCTGGTGGACTCCTGGTAGTCGCGATGCAGCTCCTCGATGGCGAATACGATCCCGGCCAGCGGTGTATTGAACGCCGCTGACAGGCCCGCGGCGCTGCCGCCCAGAATGAGCGCCTTTTCGAGATAGTGCGCCGGGAAGCGGCATAGACGCGCCGCCGTGTACATCACCGCCGCGCCCACGTGGATCGTTGGCCCCTCGCGACCGATGGAGGCGCCGATAAGCAGGCCGAGCAGGGTAAGGAGCATTTTCGCGCCACCGACCAGCGGCGATAACAACCGGCTTCGCAGACCGCTGCTGCGGCCGACCTGAAGCGCTGCGATTGCCTGCGGGATACCGCTGCCCCCCGCCTCCGGGACGAACCGCTCCGTGAACCAGACCAGGGCGGCCAGGCCAAAAGGCGCGGCAATGAGAGTGAACCAGGGAGAAAGGTCGATGAGGCGCTTGTGCAGCGAGGTAACGTAGTCAGCGGAGAGGGCGAATCCAACGCCGAGGGTACCGACGAGAAGGGCGGCGACCCAAAAGCCGAGGCGGACTCGCCACGCCAGGGGCGAGAATAGGTGACGATGCGATCTTCTGAACGCTTGGATCATGTCCTCTTGTGTCTCATGGTGCGCGAAGGCCTTACTGAAGGCCGGAATGACGATTCGGAACACGAACCCGCCCGTCGGCAGCGGAGCTTCGCTGGCACAGCCCGGGCGTCTCGAAAATCTGCCGTGGTGCGGAACGCAAGGGTTCCGCGCATCTGGCTTGCTTGCGCAGCCGGCCCGCCGAAGGCAGCGAGCAGGAGGTGCGGGGAGTTGGGGATCGAGCTTTTGCCTGCCCGTCCTTTAACCCGCACGTATTGTGCGGGAAATGCCCGGGCAATGCAAATGAGCCCGATAGAATACGGTCGTGGAAAACGGTTCTTACTTATTGGTCAGTACTTGTAGCATCGAAGCTGCCGTCCTGTGATGTCGCTTCCTGGAGAAATGGGAGGAGTCCATGAAAAACCCGCTCGTCAGCACCCTGATTGCGGCCGGCCTGTTGCTGCTCGCCCAGGCACACGCCAGCCCGGCGACTCCCTCCCCCATCCTCCCGGATAGCCTTTCGTGGTCGAGCCCGCCCGCAGTACCCGGGCTGCATGCCGCGTGGGTAATCGGCAGCGAGGATGGTACCGCCGCGTATGTCCTGCGCGTGCGCCTGGAGCCAGGAGCGGAAATTCCGCCGCACAGCCATCCGGATCAGCGCATCACCACCGTGCTGTCGGGGAGTATCCGCGTGGCGTTTGGCCGAGCCGTGGATGCGGGAAACATGGTGTCGGTGCCGGCTGGCGCTGTGTATGTGGCGCCTGCCGGAACGGTGCACTACATCAAGGCCGGCGCACACGGCGCCGTCTATCAGGAGTCCGGCACCGGACCGACGGGAACGGTTATCGAACAGCACTGAGCGCTTGTGAAAAATCGCCCGCCTACGGCGAGCGCCCCTAGGCGCAAGCGCCCGGGCACGCTCTCGCCGCGGCGTTGGAATTTTTCACAGGCACTGAGTCGCTCGCTCCGAACGCATTCGTTAACATCGGGCGGAACTCTTACAGCCCTGTCGTGGACGAACGTAACATGCGAATTGAGAATACCGACTTACGAGCCCGTCGAATCGTCCAGCTCATGCTTGCCGTCGCACTGACGGCGGCGCTGACCGGCGGCGCACACGCTCAGTCTCTGTCCCAGAACAATGGCGGCGGCAGCGGGGGCGGTTCCGCCCAGCAAGGCGCCTTCAAGCCCAAAGGGGACGTTGAGCATTTCAAGGACTGGGCCGTGCAATGTGCGGAGAATCGCCAGACGGGCGAGCAACAGTGTGAAATGTTCCAGGGGGTGACGCGCAACGATACCGGCAAGCCGGTAATGCGGGTCTCCATCGGCTTCCCGCCGGGCCAGGATCAGCCACTCGCCATCTTCGCACTGCCGCTCGGGTTCCACCTGACCCCGGGGGTGCGGCTTAGCGTGGACGGCAGCGAACCAACCCGGTTCCCGGTGCAGATCTGCTTCCAGCAGGGTTGCCGGGCAGACCTCCCGCTAAAGGCGGAGATCCTGGATCAGCTGAGATCGGGACAGAAGGCCCAGGTGACGATTGTCGACCCCCGGGGCCGCGAGGTCGATCTCCCCCTGTCTTTGATGGGCTTCACCGCGGCGATGAAGCGCCTTCAGCCCTGACAGCGCCAGTGCCGCGCAGTTAGGCAGCGGGTAATCAAGCGCGGCGGGGCGCGATCTCCCCGCCCCGCGCTGCCCAATCCGGCGACGGCAGGCGCCGCGGCTGCGAAACATCCGCAAAGATAAGGAGCGTCAATATGGACCTCGCTCACGTTCACCCGATGCTGGTCCACTTTCCCATCGTTCTGTTTCTTCTCGCTTTCTG
>JASFMS010000361.1:0-3466 GCA_050117435.1 Ectothiorhodospiraceae bacterium
GACCGTCACCGTCACCGACAACGGCATCGGCATGACCCGGGACGAGGTGGTGGAGAATCTGGGTACGATTGCCCGCTCCGGCACGCGGCGCTTTCTGGAGTCGCTGACCGGGGACCAGGCCGACGACGCGAAGCTGATCGGTCAGTTCGGCGTGGGCTTCTATTCCAGCTTCATCGTCGCCGACCGGGTCACCGTGCGCACCCGCAAGGCTGGGGAGAAGCCGGAGTACGGTGTGCGCTGGGAATCCGACGGCAAGGGTGCCTACACCATTGAGTACGAGGAACGCCCCAGCCGCGGCACCGAGGTGACACTGCACCTGGGCAAGGACCAGGACGAGTTCCTGGACGGCCATCGACTGCGTGGCGTCGTCCGCCATTATTCCGACCACATCTCCATTCCCATCGTCATGGCCGGGGAGGGAGAAGATGCCGCGGGCGACGAGACGGTGAATCGCGCCTCCGCCCTGTGGATGCGGCCCAAGAACGAAATCACGGACGAGGAATACACCGAGTTCTACAAGCATGTCGCCCACGATTTCGAGGGGCCGCTGACATGGCTGCATAACAAGGTCGAGGGCAATCAGGCCTATACGTCGCTGCTGTTCATTCCCAGGCGGCGGCCCTTCGACCTGTTCGACCGGGAGCAGGCCCACGGCGTGAAGCTGTATGTGCGCCGTGTCTTCATCATGGACGACACGGAGCACCTGATGCCGCGGTACCTGCGCTTCGTGCGGGGCATCATCGACTCCGACGACCTGCCCCTGAACGTCTCGCGGGAGCTGCTTCAGCACAACCGGCTCATCGACAAGATCCGCGGCGCCTCGGTCAAGCGGGTGCTGGATGCGCTGGAGTCCATGGCGAAGAACCGGCCGGAGGACTACGCGCACTTCTGGGAGCAGTTCGGCTCGGTGCTGAAGGAAGGGCCCATCGAGGACCCGTCCAACAGCGAGCGTATCGCCCGTCTGCTGCGCTTCTCCTCCACGTTGGAGGACAAACCCGAGCCCGATGTCTCGCTGGACGACTATGTCCAGCGCATGAAGCCGGAGCAGCAGGCCATCTACTACGTCACTGCCGAGAGCTTTGAGGCGGCGCGCAACAGCCCGCATCTGGAGTTTTTCCGCAAGAAGGGCGTGGAAGTGCTGCTGCTCGGCGAGCCGGTAGACGAATGGCTGGCGGGACACCTGGACGAGTACGACGGCAAGCCACTTAAGTCGGTGGCGAAGGGCGACCTGGACCTGGAGGCCCTGGAGGACGAGGCGGAGCGCGAAGAGCAGGAAAAGGTCGCGGAGCAGTTCAAGCCGCTGGTGGACCGGCTGAAGGAGGCGCTCTCGGAGCGCGTGAGCGATGTTCGAATCAGTCACCGCCTCACCGATTCACCCTCCTGCCTGGTCGTTGGCCAGTACGAGTTCGGCATGAACATGCAGCGGATGCTGCGCGCGGCCGGCCACGCTATGCCTCAGAGCCAGCCCGCGCTGGAGGTGAATCCGGATCATCCGCTGGTGAAGCGCCTGCAGGACGCATCGGAAGACGCCGGATTTGCCGATTGGGCGAGTCTGCTGTTCGAGCAGGCGCTGCTGCGAGAGGGCGGTCAGCTTCCTGATCCGGCGAGCTTCGTCAGGCGCATGAACTCGCTCCTTGTCGGTCAGCAGGGTATGTCGCCGACCAACGACGGTTGATGCACTGCAACTGGCGCGATATAACGTGCGGACAACGTCCTCGCTCGCGGGCCGAGCGGGGACGCTTCCTATCTGGACCCGGCCGGGCACATTGACCGGTCCACAAGGACGGAAATGACGTCGCAAGCTTCCGCTGCCGCTTCACAGCCGGCGTTCGAGCTCAAGGGGCGCATGGCGACCCTGACCATCCTGCGGGTGCTGAACGCCGATCTGGATCGATTTCTCGACGAACTGGACCGACGCCTCGCCGGGGCGCCGGACTTGTTCAATGGCATGCCCGTGGTACTCGATCTGAGTGCCGTCAGCGGCGAAGCCTTAGTGGATGCCGCCTGGCTTTCGGAACTCTCCCACCATCTCTGGCAGCACGAAATGGCACCGCTGGCGGTGCTCGCCGGCGACGGTCGCATGGAGGACGTGGGCCGTGCCGCGGGCCTGGGAGTCATGCGACTGCCGGGCAGCGATACCCGGCGCGAGGAGCAGAAGGCCGAGCCCGCCGCCGAGGAGTCGGAGCCGGCGGTTCAGGCGGGTCGCGTGATCACCCAGCCGGTGCGTTCCGGTCAGCAGATCTATGCCCGTGGCGGCGATCTCGTAGTGCTGTCCTCGGTGAGCCCGGGGGCGGAGGTTCTGGCCGACGGCAATATCCATATCTACGGCAATCTCCGGGGGCGCGCGCTGGCCGGGGTCCAGGGCAATCGTGAGGCGCGCATATTCTGTCAGCGCCTGAACGCCGAGCTGGTTGCCGTTGCCGGCTGCTACCAGGTCAGCGAGCACATGGCGGATGCCGACCGGGGGCAGCCGGTACAGATCTTCCTGCGGGACGACGCCCTGTGCATTGCGCCGCTGCCGAGCGGCTGACGCCCGGTGGGGGCGGTGAACAACATCTTGGGAGGTAGCAAGTGGCGAAGATAGTGGTCGTGACATCCGGCAAGGGTGGGGTCGGCAAGACCACCACAAGCGCCGCGTTCGCGGCGGGGCTCGCCGAGGCGGGTCATCGCACGGCCGTTGTCGATTTCGACGTGGGGTTGCGCAACCTGGACCTGATCATGGGTTGCGAGCGCCGCGTGGTCTATGACTTCGTGAACGTGATCAATGGCGAGGCGAACCTCAATCAGGCGCTTATCCGGGACAAGCGAAACGAGGACCTCTACATCCTCCCCGCCTCTCAGACCCGGGACAAGGATGCGTTGACGCTGGAGGGGGTCGAGCAGGTGCTCGACGCCATGCGCGAGCAGTTCGACTACATTGTCTGTGATTCACCCGCCGGCATCGAACGGGGCGCGAACCTGGCGATGTACTTCGCCGACGAGGCCATCGTCGTGACGAATCCGGAGGTGTCCTCGGTGAGGGACTCCGACCGGGTGCTCGGACTGCTGTCCAGCAAGACGCGCCGTGCCGAACGCGGCGAGGAGCCGGTCCGCGAACACCTGCTGCTCACCCGCTACGCGCCCTCGCGGGTCGGCAAGGGGGAAATGCTCAGCGTGGATGACGTGCGCGAGATCCTTGCCATCGAGCTGCTCGGGGTAATCCCGGAGTCCACGGCCGTGCTCAATGCCTCCAATGCGGGCGTTCCCGTTATTCTGGAGGAGCGTACCGACGCCGGACAGGCTTACCGGGACGCGGTGGCGCGTTTCCTCGGTGAGTCGCGCGAGCATCGTTTCCTTACGGAGAAGAAAGGCCTGTTGGGACGGCTTTTCGGGGGCTGAACGGATGAGCTTTCTGAGTTATTTCCGCTCGCAGAAGAAGCGCTCCGCGGCGGTTGCCAAGGAGCGGCTTCAGATTATCGTTGCGCGG
>JASFMS010000362.1:0-3463 GCA_050117435.1 Ectothiorhodospiraceae bacterium
CCGCGCGGCACAGTGGGGGGAGCTGTTTCGTATTCCCGCGCTGGGCGCGATCTGGAGTGCCAACGCGCTATTGTTCTTTGCCGTCTCCGGCGTGCTGCTGGCCAGCCTCGCGGTCATGGTGAAGCAGCGCGAGATCTACGTTCCCGGGTTGGGGGCGGAAGGCAGTGCCGGGCTCTACATGGCCATGATGATGGTCGCGCGCGCGAGCGCGTCGCTGGCGGTGGGGCGCCATCTGGACAGGGTGACCTCACGCACCGGACTGCTGCTTCCCGCGCAGCTCATGGTTGCCGCCGGATTCGTCGCTCTGGGTCTGGCGGACAGCGTAACCGCCACCGCGCTTGCGCTGCTGCTGGTGGGGGCCGGCTCCGGCGGGATGACCGTTCCGCTGCTCACCCTGCTCGGCGACCTCGCACCCCGCCACCTGCACGGGCGTGCGCTGTCGGTTTACCAGTGGTCCAGCGATTTCGGCGGCGCGCTGGGACCGGCGGTGGGACTGGAGTTCGGGCATGCGCTCGGCTTCGGCGCCACCTACATCGGCGTGGGCATTGTGGTCGTCTGTCTTACGCTTCCTTTGCGGGCGGCGATGCGGCGGCGCCGTGTGCCCCGTGCGTCGCCCGGGAATTGAGGGGCATCACTGCGTTCTGCCCCTCAATTCCCGGCATGGTGATCGCCGCGGCGGCAGCACGGTAGGACGGGCAGAGCGGTAGCGATGCCCATCGTTCCCGGCGTGGGCGCGGATCGCGGCCGTTGCAGCCGGTCCCGCTCGACCCTGATACTGCCCTCGAAACGCCTGCTTCGGGGGCATTCGAGTCGCTGCCGGGCGTAGCGGGGCGCTACGCGGCGGCCCTGGAAGGCTGGATGTTCTGATTGATCCGGAACAGGTTTCCGGGATCGTACCGGTTCTTCACCTCCACGAGCCGATCGTAGTTTTCCCGATAGGCGGCCCGGATCTGGTCCTGCCCCTCGTCCATGATCATGTTCACGTAGGCGCCTCCCGCGGAATATGGGTGCATCGCGTTCCAGTATTCCCGGGCCCATTTGACTATCCGGTCGTTGTTGGCCGGGTCCGGGTCCACGCCGACGATGACCTGGGCGAAGTTCGCGTCCCGGAAGCTGAAGGCCGTCTCCGTTCGTCCCACGCGGTGCGCGGCACCGTTGATGGGATAGAGATGCATGGTCGAATGCATGGTGGGCAGCCGCGAACCGTGTTCCAGGTTGACCTCGATGGCGTCCTCACTGATCTCCCGGAAAAAGTCGGCTTTCCAGTACCACTGCAGCCCGGGGGGATAGATCGGGTCGAACAGGCTCTGAAGCGCGGGGAACGGTATCGGACCGGCGAAATCGATGGACGGCGGACCGAACTCGCGACGAATGGCGTCGAGCCTTGCCTGGGCCTGCGTGGATTCGGCGGTGTCGCACCAGACGATCGCGCACATCTTTTGCCCATGGAACGCCTCCGGAAACGGGGGAGCCGGCGGTACGGTCACCAGCCCGAACCAGCCGTTGACGTCCTCGGACGCGGCCAGGATGTAGTCGTGCCAGATCCGCATGATCTCGCCGGCGCGCTCCATGGGCCAGAACATGGGCCCTCCGTGGACGACATCGACCGGGTGCAGGCGGAACTCGAAGGACGTCGCGACCCCGAAGTTGCCCCCGCCGCCGCGTACCGCCCAGAACAGGTCGGCGTTCTTCGCTTCGCTGGCGGTGACGAAACTGCCGTCCGCGAGAACCATGTCCACGGAGACCAGGTTGTCGATGGTCAGACCGTGCGTTCGGGAGAGGTAGCCGATTCCGCCGCCCAAGGTCAGTCCACCGACGCCGGTGGTCGACAGGAAACCGCTGGGCGTGGCCATGCCGAAGGCGTGGGTGGCGTGGTCCACGTCGCCCCAGGTGCAGCCGCCGCCGACGCGGGCGGTGCGCGTTTCGGGGTCGACACGTACGCCGCGCAGGCCGCCCAGGTCCGCCACCACACCGTCGTCGCAGACGCCGAGGCCGGCGCCGTTGTGTCCGCCGCCGCGCACGGCCAGCGGCAGTTCGTGCTGGCGCGCGAAGTTCACGGTCTGGATGACGTCGGCGACGTCCGTGCACCGGGCAATGAGTCGCGGCCGGCGGTCGATCATGGCGTTGTATACCCGGCGCGATTCCTCATAGGCGGGATCGTTCGGCAGAACCATGGGGCCGCGCAGTGCGCCGCGTAGTGTCTCGAATTCGGTGTCGGTGAACATGGTGGTGACCTCCCGCGGCCGGTGTTCGACGACAATCCTAGAGAGCGGGGGCTACCTTGACTTCCACCGAATTGATCAATTTGCAGGAACCTGGCACTGGTCAGGATTGACTATCTGCCGGTTCGGCGCTGAGCAGGTTGAACCGGCGCGCGTACGCTGCGGCTTCCGTGCGGTTGCTGGTGCCTGTCTTGGCGAGAATGTTGCGAACGTGATTGGCGACGGTGTTGGGGCTGACGAACAGGCGCTCGGCAATCTCCCGATTGCTGCGGCCGGCCGCCAGTACGCGCAGGACCTCCAGCTCCCGTTTGCTCAGGCCGGCCGGGTTCGGTTGTTCGTCCAGCGGCAGGCGGTGGCGGTGGCACAGACGGTCGATGTTCTGGAGCAGCGCGTTCATGCCCAGTTCCCGCGCCGTTAGCCGCGCCGCGCTCAGCAGCTCACGGGCCGCCGCCCGACGGTCGCTGGTCCCCTGCGCGAGTTGGAGTGCGGCATAGTCGTAACGGCTACGGGCAAGGTAGGGTTTTGCGCCCGTGCGGGCGTCGAGTTCCAGTGCCGCCTCGAAATGGGCCGCGGCGGTATCCCTTTCCCCGGCCGTGCCCGCAAGCAGGCCCAGAAAACGGTCGGCCGCGCCGTAGCAGGCGACGGTGGTGCCGGCGACGACGTTGTGTCCGGCGTAGGGGAGCAGGTGCTCGTAAAGGACATCGGCGCGCGCGGCATCCCCGAGGACGGCACAGACTTCGGCCAGATAGGCAAGGCAGGTCACCCACAGTGCATCGCGTGGGACGGCGGCGAACCCGTTTTTTGCCAGCCTTTCGAACTCGGCCCGGGCCTCCGTCATGCGGTCGAGTTCCGTGTAAAGCAGTGCCAGACCCGGTCGCCACAGCGTTCCGGCTTCCGCGTTTGCCAGGAAACGCTCGAGAAGCGGGGCAACTCGAAGGAGACCGCCGCGTTCCCGCTCGATGCTGAACATCTGCAGGCTGAACACCCCGACGGCATCCAGTCCCTGCCGCTGGCCCAGTGCGAGGGCCTCGCGGGCCATTGTTTCGCTCGCGTCGAAGCGCCCCTCCATCAGGGCCAGAACGGCGCGGAAGGATACGGCGATGTAGCGGTAGAAGGGCTGTCGAAGCTCTTCCGATGTCTGCATGTGATACTCGAGCACCGCGCGCATGCTTTCCATTTCGGCGGCTTCCAGCAGATCGAACAGCTGCCAGCTCAGGCTGTTGCAGAGGACTTCCCAGTCA
>JASFMS010000363.1:0-3459 GCA_050117435.1 Ectothiorhodospiraceae bacterium
CACGCCCGCCCGGCTCATCGAGGCGGTGGGCCCCGATGTCCTGGTCAAAGGCGGTGACTACCGGGTGGAAGACATCGCCGGACACGAATCCGTGCTGGCCCGGGGCGGCGAAGTCCGGGTTCTGCCCTTCGTGGAGGGGTATTCGACGACGGGAATCATCGATCGGTTGGGAAAACGCTGCGAAAGCGCTGATTGATTTTCCCCGCTCCCTGCACGGCCAGGAGCCGCGACAGGGGGAAGCCAGAAATCTGACTGTTTGGTAAACTGGCAATACCCTGGCCCGTGGCGCCCCCAGTTCGACTGCCTCTACAGAATGGCGATGCACTGGACCCGTGGCAATCGAGGCCGAAAGCGCGTTTTCTCCCGCACCAGCCGCAATCGGATTGCCATGGTCGACGCCGAACTGCCTCCATCGCAGCCGCCGGTCTCCATTCTGATGTATCACCAGGTGGGCCGGTTCCAGTCGCCGAAGGCGCATCGCGCCGGCTATTGCCACGTGCGCCGGTTTCGCGCGCAGATGGCCTACCTGCGGGCGTTCCGCTACAACGTAATAAGTCTCGACCAGGCGCTTGACGGGCTATTCAACGGCGGTGAACTACCGCCCCGATCCGTGGTCCTGACATTCGACGACGGTTACCGGAATTTTCGTGACCATGCCTTCCCCGTGTTGCGCCGCCACGGTTTTCCGGCGACGGTTTTCGTGGTCGCGGATCTGGTTGGAAAAAGCGCCGAATGGCTCGAGGGCGACCGGGAGAGGCCGCCGCTCATGGGGCCCGAAACGCTGCGCGAGGTCCAGGGTGGCGGAGTGACGCTGGGCTCTCACACCAGTACCCATCCGCGCCTCTCCCGCCTGCCGGAGGCCGAGCGGCGGGAGCAGATTTTCCGCAGCAAGGCCGTGCTCGAGGACATGCTCCAGAATGAGGTGCGGCACTTCTGCTATCCGTATGGGGACTATGCGCCCGGGATTCCGGACCTGGTGAAAAGCGCCGGCTACGCAAGCGGCCTTACCTGCATCCGTGGCGCCGCCAATACGGCCGACAACCCCTTCGAGATCCCGCGCAAGGCCATATCGTACGGCGACAACCTGCTTGGCTATTACTGGAAGTTGAACCGCAAGCACGCTCGCAAGGACAGCAACCGTTCAAGTCAATGAAGACGATTCATGTGCTCGGAAGTCACCAGCTCGGCGGAGCCGACAAGTTCTACGTCCGCCTTATCGAGGCGCTCAATGGGGCGGGACATGAGGCCGTGGCCGTCAATCGTCCGGGCGCGCCGGTGGCGAGGGTTCTGGATACCCTGGGAATTCGCCAGCACCATTTGCCTCTGGCGAATAAATGGGATGTGGTGTCCGTCGCACGGTTGCGGCGGTTGATTCGCAACGAGAAACCGGATGCGGTACAGACCTACATGGGGCGCGCGACCCGTTTGACCCGGGTGCCGGGCTCCCTCGGGGTTCCGCACGTCGCTCGCCTGGGTGGGTATTACAAGATCAACGGTTACTACGAGCACTGCGATGCCTGGGTGGGCAATACCCGTGGCGTATGCGACTATCTCGTTCGCGAGGGGCTGCCCGCCTCCCGGGTCTATCTCATCGGCAACTTCGTGGCGCCGGCGTCCCGGGTTCCGGCGGCCTACCTGGACTCGCTGCGCGGTCGGCTCGACCTGCCGGACGATGCCCGGGTGCTGTTCGCCCTCGGTCGTTTCGTGGACGTGAAGGGTTTCGATGTAATGCTCCAGGCTCTCGAGCGCCTGCCCCGGGAGATGGACGGCCGGCCACTGCACGCGCTGATCGTGGGCGACGGCCCGTTGCGGGAGCCGCTCACGGCGCTTGCCGCTCAGCTCGGTGTTGAGGACCGCGTGCACTGGGCGGGATGGCATGACGACCCGGAGGCGTTTTTCCATCTGGCGGACATACTGATCTGTCCGTCCCGCCACGAGACTCTGGGCAACGTGATTCTCGAGGGCTGGAACCACGACCTGCCGGTAGTAAGCACGACCACCGCCGGGGCGCGGGAAATCGTCACCGACGGCGTCAATGGTCTTCTGGCGCCCATTGACCATCCCGGTGCTCTTGCGTCGCGCATCCAGGATGCGCTGCGCCTTGACGGCCACGGACGGGGCGAACTTGTCCGCGCCGGCAGGGAAACACTGGACCGCCATCATGGACGCGAGGCCGTGGTGGCGGCCTATATCGATATGTATACCCAGCTGCGCGGGCGGAGGCGAAGCGCCCGCGCATGAGGATCCTGATCATTCGTCTCTCCGCCATCGGCGATATCGTGATGGCGTCCGGGCTCATCCCCGCGCTGCGCCAGCGCTGGCCTGATGCCCACATCGCCTGGCTCGCGGAGCCGGCCGGCGCGACGCTGCTGGAAGCCAACCCCCGACTGGACGAGGTGATACGCCTGCCGCGTCCGCAGTGGCGGCACCTGCGTTCCCAGCACCGATACGGCGAGCTGGCCTCGGCCCTTCGCGGCATGGGGCGGCGCCTGCGAGAGGGGCGTTACGATCTGGTGCTGGATACGCAGGGGCTGCTCAAGAGTGGCTTATGGGCCTGGCTCAGCCGCGCCCCCCGGCGCATCGGCGTCGGGTCGCGAGAAGGCAGTCAGCGCCTCATGACCGAGGTGCTTGTGCTCTCCCGGGACGATCCCCGCATCGGCTCCGAGTATCGTCAGCTGGCCGAGCACCTGGGCGCGGCAGGCGATCGGTTTCCCATGGACCTGGCTCTGGCGGCCCCGGATCACGAGGCCGCACGCACCGCGCTCGCCGGCCACGGTGTCGAAGGCGGCTACGCCGTGCTGTGCCCGTTTACCACACGACCCCAGAAGCACTGGTTCGACGACCGCTGGCGGGAGCTTTGCGGGGAGCTTTATCGCAGGCTCGGGCTGAGGTCGGTGATTCTGGGTGGGCCGGGCGATCGGGAGCACGCCGCCGCCATAGCCGCCGGCGCCGACGTTCCGCTGGTGAGCGTGGCTGGCGATCTTTCGCTGCGGGAGAGTGCGGCCGCCATTTCCGGCGCTCGCGTGCTCGTCGGCGTGGACACCGGTCTGACCCACATGGGAACGGCGCTGGGCGTGCCCACCGTGGCACTGTTCGGCTCCACCCGCCCCTACCTCCACACCGACTCGCCCGCGACCCGGGTCGTCTATGAGCCGCTGTGGTGTTCGCCGTGCCGTCGCAATCCCGTCTGCGGCGGCGAGTTCAGCTGCATGCGTCTGCACCGGCCGCGCGGCGTGATGGCGGCAATCGAGCAGGTGCTGGAGTCCGTGGCGTGAACGTGGTCCACGTGGAGAGCGGCATGGCGCTGTACGGCGGCGCGCTCCAGGTCCTGTTTCTGCTGCAGGGGCTGCGGGAGTACCCGGGCAGCCACACGCTCGTGTGCCCCGAGGGCAGTGCGATCGCGGAGGCCGCCCGGGAGCGCGGCCTGCGGTTCAGGCCGGTACCCATCGGCGGGGACGC
>JASFMS010000364.1:0-3454 GCA_050117435.1 Ectothiorhodospiraceae bacterium
GCGGACCGAAGGCCTTCGCCGCCAGCGCAACCAGTTCCGCCAGGAGGAAATCACCGAGGAAATCGAGGTCATACTGCTAAGCGTCGAGGCCATGGCAGAGGAGCACGAGGCCTTCATGAGGAGAACAAGCGATGGAACGTAAGCATCAGATAAACATGTGGTACGTGGTTGCCGCACTGATCGGCGTGATGTTCCTGCAGCAGATCTGGATGTCCTTCACCGCCGTGCAGCGCATCAGTTACGACCAGTTCCAGACATACCTGAAAGACGGGCAGCTCAAGTCCGTGTCGGTGGGCCAGAACAGCATCGAGGGCCAGTTCAAGCAGCCGCAGAACGGCCGTCAGTACTTCGTCACGTACCGCGTGGACAAGGACATCGCCGACGAGCTCAGCAAGTACGGCGTCACCTACAACGGCGAGCCCCAGAGTCATCTCTTGAACGCGATCCTCTCCTGGGTCGTGCCCATGCTGATCTTCTTCGGCCTGTGGATGTTTTTCATTCGCCGCATCGCCGAGCGCCAGGGCGGCCTGGGCGGTTTCATGAGCATCGGCAAGAGCCGCGCGAAGGTTTACGTGGAAACCGATACCAAGGTCACCTTCGAGGACGTGGCGGGCGTGGACGAGGCCAAGGAAGAGCTGGGCGAGGTGGTGGACTTCCTGCGCCAGCCCGAGGCCCACGGCCGTCTCGGCGCCCGAGTGCCCAAGGGCGTATTGCTGGTGGGCCCGCCCGGCACGGGCAAGACCCTCCTGGCGCGGGCCGTGGCCGGCCAGGCCGGCGTGCCGTTCTTCTCCATCAACGGCTCGGAGTTCGTGGAGATGTTCGTGGGCGTCGGCGCTGCACGCGTGCGGGATCTCTTCGAACAGGCCCGCGCCAAGGCACCGTGCATCATTTTCATCGACGAGCTGGATGCCCTGGGCCGGGCCCGCAGCCTCTCGGGGATGACCGGCGGCCACGACGAGAAAGAGCAGACGCTGAACCAGCTCCTGGCCGAGATAGACGGCTTCGACCCACAGACCGGCGTCGTTCTGCTCGCCGCCACCAACCGGCCGGAAATTCTGGATCCCGCGTTGCTGCGCCCCGGCCGCTTCGACCGTCAGATCCTGGTGGATCGCCCCGACCGGGTGGGTCGCGTGGCGATTCTCAACGTCCACCTGAAAAAGGTGAGACTTGCCGAGGACGTGGACGCCAACTCCGTCGCGGCCATGACACCGGGCTTTACCGGCGCCGACCTGGCCAACCTGGTCAACGAGGCGGCCCTGCTGGCAACCCGTCGCGCCGCCGACGCGGTTTACGCCCAGGATTTCACCGCCGCCGTGGAGCGCATCGTGGCGGGCCTGGAGCGCAAGAACCGCCTGCTCAACCCGGAAGAGCGTCGCATCGTGGCCCATCACGAGATCGGCCACGCGCTGGTTGCGCTCGCCCTTCCAGGCACGGACCCGGTGCACAAGATCTCCATCATACCGCGCGGTGTCGGTGCCCTCGGCTACACCATGCAGCGTCCCACCGAAGACCGGTACCTCCTGCGCCGCGCCGAGCTGGAAAACCGGCTTGCCGTGCTACTGGGAGGACGAGCGGCGGAAATGCTGATCTTCGGGGAAGCCTCCACGGGCGCATCGGACGACCTGTCACGGGCCACCCAGATCGCCCGCGACATGGTCACTCGCTACGGCATGGACCCGGAACTGGGCCTGATGACCTATGAGAGCGATCCGGCTCCGTTTCTTCAGGCTCCGGCGGGAATGGTCAACCGGGAACAGCGGTTCAGCGAACAGACCGGCAGAGAGATAGACTGCGCGGTGCGCGCCATCGTGGAGGCGGCCTTCCAGCGGGCAACGGAAGTGCTGCAGCGTCACCGCAGCGAACTGGAGACCACCGCGCAGCGACTGCTCGAACAGGAAACCATTACCGAGGCGGAACTACCCCGCCTGGAGACGGAGAGCGACGCTCAAGCACCATCGGCGAAAGAGCGCACGACCCCATAGACAGAGGAGCGAGAGATTGACGGCCAGTTCCCCATTGCACGCTCGGCCGGACCGGTCCGCACCGATCCTGGGATTCGCCGCATGGAGCGGAACCGGCAAGACAACGCTGCTGAAGTCGTTGATCCCGGAACTTCGGCGGCGTGGAATCAGGGTGGGGCTGATGAAACACGCCCACCACGGCTTCGAGATCGACCATCCGGGCAAAGACAGCTATGAGCTGCGCCATGCCGGGGCGTCGCCGGTTCTGGTAACCTCCTCCCGCCGCCGAGCCCTTGTCACGGAGCGCCCGGAGCCGCGGGATCCGGTGCTGGAGGAGGAGCTGGCGCATTTCGACAGCCGGGGCGTTGACCTCATACTGGTCGAGGGCTTCCGGGACGCGGCGATCCCCAAGATCGTTCTCTACCGTCGCGGTCACGCGGAGGGACGACCGTCCCTCCACGACGAAGACGTCAACGTCGTCGCCGTTGCCACCGACGACCCCGCGGCCGCCGAAGGCGGGGTCCCGGTTCTGGACATCAACGACCCCGCGGCAGTCGCCGAATTCATCGTTAGGGACTTTCTCGGTAAAGCGGCATGAAAACGGTTTCGTCACAACCCGGCGAGGATATACGCGCCGAGCTGCAGAAGAACCTCCTGTTCACGGCGCTGGCGCCGGAGGCCCTGGACCGGCTTATCGAGTCCACCCGTATCATCCAGCTTGAGGCCGGGGAAACACTGTTCGAAAGGGGCGACGCCGCCGAGCGATTCTTTCTGGTCGTCTACGGCCAGATAAAGCTCTTTCGAATCTCGCCGCAGGGCGCGGAAAAGGTCGTGGAAATCATGGGCCCCGGCGACACCTTCGCCGAAGCGGTCATGTTCATGGAACGCCACGTCTACCCTGTGTCGACGCAGGCGATGACGGTTTCCCGGCTTTACGCCATATCCAACTCCGTTTACCGCGATCTGCTGCGCGAGAGTCCGGACAGCTGTTTCCGCCTCATGGCCGACATGAGCTCGCGGCTGCACCGGCGCCTGGAGGAGATCGACACGCTCACCCTGCAGAACGCGGCCTCGCGCGTCATTCGCTATCTGGCGGCGCAGCTGTCCGACGCCGCCACCGGGCCTGTCACCCTGGAGCTGGAGGCGCCGAAACACGTTATCGCTTCACGGCTTTCCATGACGCCCGAGACGTTCTCCCGCGTTCTCTATCAGCTCTCGCAGCAGGGGTTGCTGAGCGTGGGCGGGCCCGGCCTGACGATCCACGATCCGAAGCGTCTGCACGAGCTGCTTTGACGAACGCGGCCGGCGGATATAAGCCCCGGACGGAACTGGGCACTACACTGAATTGACATAATAAATCACTGGCAGGCCGCCGTTGTGATCCAATGGGGTCAGGGAAGTCGAAGGCCTTGACTGCGGTCATTGGCCGTTCTCGAGTACGCCGCTAGCGTATACAGGGAAGACGGTGCAGAGATACCAATCGGGCGCGGGAG
>JASFMS010000365.1:0-3445 GCA_050117435.1 Ectothiorhodospiraceae bacterium
CCGCGCGGCAAGCCCCGGCGGCGCCGCCAACACCGGCCAGCAGGGCTGGCCGGATCGTTGTGGTGCGAGATGTCGTCACACGGCCTCGCCGCCGGTGTGGCCGACTTCTTCGCGTTCCAGGACCTCGCTTTCCTCGCGGCCGGCCGCCATCCATTCGCTCATGTCAGGGTCGGCCAGGACGGCGTCCGCATAGTCCCGCGCCGCCGGCGTCAGGGCCACGCCGTAGGTGATGAACCGGCTGACTACCGGGGCGTACATGGCGTCGGCGATGCTGAAGCGGCCGAATAACCAGGGGCCGTCGTTGGCGAATGCCGTTCGGCACTCATCCCAGATGGCTTGAATGCGGTCAACTTCGGTCTGTAGTTCCGCCGTGTTCTCCACGCGCCGGCCGGTGGCCCGGCAGTTCATGGGCATGGCCCCGCGGACCTTGAAGAAGCCGCTGTGCATCTCCGCGCTGACGCTGCGCGCCCAGCCGCGTGTCTGCGGGTTCGCGGGCCACAACGCCCCGTTGGCGAAGACCTCATTGGCGTACTCCGCGATGGCGAGGGAGTCCCAGATGGTGTGCTCGCCGTGACGGAGCACCGGTACCAGGCCGGCGGGGGAGTAGCGGCGGATTTCCTCGGCGAAGGTGGGTGTGTCCAGCGCAAGCCGCACCGTTTCGAACTCCGCTCCGCTCTTGCGCAGCGCAAGCCAGCCGCGGAGGGACCAGGACGAGTAGTTGCGGTTGCCGACTACCAGGGTGGCGTGCATCGAGTCTTCCTTTCCTTGGTTGGTTCCGGCTCGATACTACAGGCTGCAAAAGCGGGGATGCCACGGCGCCGCGCCAACGGGTCGGGGCGGGCGGGGAGACCCGCCCGCCGCCGTTTCGCCCGCGTCACCCTTCCCGTCGGGAAGCCCGTTGCCACATCCTGTCATGCGGCATTGGGCGGCATCCTACGCCCGGTGCCCTTACAGCCGCCTTACAAATGTGCCGCCCCTGGTGCAAGTCCGCGTCGGTGGCGTGTTTTTTCCCCGCGTTGCCGGGAGTAGAATCCGCCCCGATTCCTGCAGCAACAGACTTCTCAGAGGTGGCAGCGCCATGGCAGAACTCTCCCGCGAGGCCGTCGAAACGGCCCTGAAGCATTGGACCGAGCCCCATCTCGGCACGGATCTGGTGGATGCCGGCGCTCTCGCCAGTGTGCGCGTGGACGGTGAGGCGGTGACCATCGATCTCAAGCTGGGCTTCCCCGTTGACGGGTACCGGGAGTCGCTCGCGGCGGAGGTGAGTCGCCGGGTCACGGAGGCCACCGGTGCCGCGAGCGTTCAGGTGAACGTGGAATGGGAAGTCTCGTCGCGGCAGGTTCAGGCGACCCTCAAGCCCCTGGAGAACATCCGGAACGTGATTGCCGTTGCATCCGCGAAGGGCGGCGTGGGCAAGTCCACCATGGCCTGCAATCTGGCCCTCGCGCTGGCGGCGGAAGGGGCGCGTGTGGGGATCCTGGATGCCGACATCTACGGTCCCAGCCAGCCCCGCATGATGGGCGTCATGGGGCGCAAGCCGGACAGTCCCGACGGCAAGACCATCACGCCGCTGGAGAACTATGGCGTGAAGGTGATGTCCATCGGCTTCCTCATCGACGAGGATACGCCCATGGTCTGGCGCGGGCCCATGGTTACCCAGGCGCTGACCCAGCTGCTCAACGAGACCCGCTGGGACGATCTGGACTACCTCGTGGTAGACATGCCCCCGGGGACCGGCGACATCCAGCTGACCCTGGCCCAGCGTGTGCCCGTGGCGGGGGCGGTCGTAGTCACGACCCCGCAGGACATCGCCACTCTGGACGCGCGCAAGGGCATCAAGATGTTCGAGAAGGTCAAGGTGCCAGTGCTCGGCGTTATCGAGAACATGAGCCTGCACGTTTGCTCCAACTGCGGCCACGAGGAGCACATCTTCGGCGCCGGCGGCGGTCAGCGGCTGGCGGAGCAGGAGGGCGTCGATCTGCTGGGCTCGCTGCCGCTGGACATCCACATCCGCGAGCAGGCCGACAACGGCCGTCCCACGGTGGTGGCGGACCCGGACAGCCGCTCCGCGGAACTCTACCGGGAGGCGGCCCTGCGCACGGCGGCGCACCTTTCCCGCCAGACGAAGGCGGGTGCCGGGGGGTTCCCCAATATCGTCGTCGACGACTCCTGAATCGTGGCGCCGTCCCGGCGGGCGAGGCTGTACGCTTCGCCGCCGGCCGGGCAGAATGAGCGCTTCGTGACGTCCGCAACCATTTCCGGAAGCCACAGACAATGTCGATAAAGTCCGATAAGTGGATCCGCCGCATGGCGGAAGAACACGGCATGATCGAGCCGTTCGAGCCCCTCCAGGTACGCGACGCCGGCGCCGGCAGGCAGATTTCCTACGGAACTTCGAGCTACGGCTACGACGTGCGCTGCGCGGACGATTTCAAGATCTTCACGAATATCAACTCCGCCATCGTCGATCCGAAGAACTTCGACCAGTCCAGCTTCGTGGACGTGAAGGCGGACGTCTGCATCATCCCGCCCAACTCCTTCGCCCTTGCCCGCACCATCGAGTACTTCCGCATCCCGCGCAACGTGCTCACCATCTGCCTGGGCAAGTCCACCTACGCCCGCTGCGGCATCATCGTTAACGTCACGCCCCTGGAGCCGGAGTGGGAAGGACACGTCACCCTGGAGTTCTCCAACACCACCCCCCTGCCGGCGAAGATCTACGCCAACGAAGGCGTGGCCCAGATGCTGTTCCTGGAATCCGACGAGATCTGCGAGCACTCCTACAAGGACCGCTCCGGGAAGTACATGGGACAGCGGGGGGTGACGCTGCCGAGGCCGTGAATGGGGAAGGACTAAAGGACTGAAGGACTGAGGGACTGAGGGGCGCCGTGCCCCGGCCTGCCTCCGGGGATGCGCGGGGCAGCGCGGCCCGGGTCGGGTGATTCGCGGCGCGCGCGCCGCTCCCACGGGTGGGGCGGACTGCGCAATGAGGACTGTGGAGTGAGCACGTATGCCGGAATAGGGGCCGCAAGGCCCGCTTCCGGCCTCTCCGGCGGTTATGTTGACCTGCCTGGAATGCCGGGAACGCTACGCTTATCCCGGCCTACTCGCCCGAGCTAGTGTGAGGCAGCCCCTCTTCGAAACCAGCGTAGATACCGTCTCGCGGGTCAAGCAATCTGGGGTGTATAGGGTGTCTGATTTTTGATCACCCCGAAGCAGATGTGGACCAACTTGCGCATGGCCGCCCCCAGGGCGGCCATTTTGGCTTTGCCCCGGTTGCGCAGCCGTTGGTAGAACGCGCGCACATCGGGGTTGTGTTGGATGGCACTGATGGCGGCCATGTAGAGCTTGGCCCGGGCGCGCCCGCTGCCCATCTTGCTCATGCGCGGTGGCAACGCCACGCTCATGCCTGACTCAAATACCTTCGGCTGTACGCCGATATAGG
>JASFMS010000366.1:0-3431 GCA_050117435.1 Ectothiorhodospiraceae bacterium
CGACCGTTGACATGCTCACGCCGACCCGGTTCCGGCACGGACGCGAATGCCCCGGTAACAGGTCGCATACAGACAATCCGCCCGCCGCGGCCAACGCACATACTCGCCCCACGCTCAGCGGCCTGACCGCGGGCCGCAACACGTGATAAACGAATCGATTCAAGGCGCGGAGCGGGCGATGTCCAGGGAATACATAAACCCGGTCAACACACAGGTGTGGGCCTACGGCCGTCACCAGGTGCGTTGCGTGAAAGTCATCCACGAAACGTGGGATACGCGCACCTTCAATTTCATGGCCGAAGAACCCCTGATGTTCTTCTTCAAGCCCGGGCAGTTCGTGACTCTGGAGCTGAACATCGACGGCGCGCAGGTCATGCGCAGCTATACCATCTCGTCGTCGCCGTCGATTCCGTACAGCTTTTCCATCACGGTGAAGCGCATTCCCGGCGGGCTCGTTTCCAACTGGCTGCACGACCACCTGAAGGAAGGCGACACCGTGGCCGTGCACGGTCCGGCGGGCAATTTCAACTGCATCGATCACTCGGCGGAGAAGGTGCTGCTGCTCTCCGGGGGTGTCGGCATAACCCCGGTCATGTCCATGGCGCGCTGGTGGTTCGACACCAACGCCGACGTGGACATCGCCTTCGTGCACAGCGCGCGCACGCCGCGGGACGTCATCTTCGAGCGCGAGCTCGAGCACATGGACTCCCGCATCAGCAACTTCAACCTGAGCGTGGTCTGTGAGCGCAAGGAAATCGGCCAGACCTGGGCGGGATACCGGGGCTTCGTCAACGAGGCGATGCTCAACCTGATCGCCCCCGACTTCATGGAGCGTGAAATCTTCTGCTGTGGACCCGCCCCGTACATGCGGGCGATTCGCGACGTCCTCCGCGCCAACGGCTTCCCCATGGAGCACTACCACCAGGAGAGCTTCGCCGCGACCCCGGCGGACAACGTGGTGGAAGCCGAGGAGATGTCCCGCCAGGCGAAGATCGAGGAAGAGGATCAGGAGCTCGGCTACAACGTGGAATTCGCCACCACCGGCATGAGCGTGCGCTCCGTGCCGGAGGAGACGGTCCACGCCGTGGCTTCCCGGGGCGGGATCTTCATCCCCAAAGCCTGCGGCATGGGCATCTGCGGCACCTGCAAGGTGATGAAGAAATCCGGCGAGGTGGAGATGAGCCACAACGGCGGCATCACCGACGAGGACGTGGAAGCGGGATACATCCTCAGCTGCTGCAGCGTGCCGAAGAGCGATGTGGTGGTGGATTACTGAATTCAGGACTGAAGGACTGAAGGACTGAAGGACTGAAGGACTGAACAGGATGGCGCCGCTTGATTGATTGTCAAGTCAATTCATTTGTCCGCCTTTGCCGTTCGTGGGATGAGGCAGCGCCCCCGCCAAGGCCCTCCCTTAAATCGACGGGCACGGCAACTTCCAGTCCCTTAGTCCAAGAGTCCTTCAGTCCTTAGCGCAACGAAAGTGGAGCGACCAAAAATGTTCGACGTGCAGACGACCATCGAGGCATTCGATCCCGAGCTCTGGGGCGCCATCCGCGCGGAGGCGCAGCGCCAGGAGGATCACATCGAGCTTATCGCCTCGGAGAACTACACCAGCCCGCTGGTAATGCAGGCCGCCGGCTCCGTGCTGACCAACAAGTACGCCGAGGGCTATCCGGGCAAGCGTTACTACGGCGGTTGCGAGCACGTGGACGACGTGGAGCGCCTAGCCATCGAGCGCGCCAAGGCCCTGTTCGGTGCCGACTACGCCAACGTCCAGCCGCACTCCGGCTCCCAGGCCAATGCCGCGGTCTACCTGGCGCTGCTGAAGCCGGGCGACAAGCTGCTGGGCATGAGCCTGGCCCACGGCGGCCACCTCACCCACGGCGCCAAGGTCAGTGCCTCGGGCAAGCTCTACGATTCCGTGCAGTACGGCCTGGACGAGTCCACGGGCGAAATCGACTATGCCCAGATCGAGCGCCTGGCGCAGGAACACCAGCCGAAAATGCTGGTCGCCGGCTTTTCCGCTTACTCCCGCGTCATCGACTGGCAGCGCATGCGTGACATCGCCGACAGCGTGGGCGCCTACTTCATGGTGGACATCGCCCACGTGGCCGGCCTGGTGGCAACGGGCCTGTACCCGAACCCCATCTCGGTGGCGGACGTGGTCACCACCACGACCCACAAGACCCTGCGCGGCCCCCGCGGCGGCCTCATTCTCGCCCGCTCCAACCCGGAGATCGAGAAGAAGCTCAACGGTGCCGTGTTCCCCGCCATGCAGGGCGGACCACTGATGCACGTCATTGCCGCCAAGGCGGTCGCCTTCAAGGAGGCACTGCAGCCGGCCTTCGCCGAATACCAGCAGCAGGTGGTGGACAACGCCAAGGCCATGGCCGCCGTCTTCCAGAGTCGCGGCTTCGACGTGGTTTCCGGTGGCACCGACAACCACCTGTTCCTGCTGGACCTCATCCGCAAGGGTGTTACCGGCAAGGACGCGGATGCCGCCCTGGGCGCGGCTCACATCACGGTGAACAAGAACGCGGTGCCCAACGATCCGCAACCGCCCTTCGTCACCAGCGGCCTGCGCATCGGCACCCCGGCCGTCACCACCCGCGGCTTCGGTGTGGAAGAGGTCGCCGGGCTGGCGCATCTGATCTGCGATGTCCTGGACAATATCGGCGACGAGTCCGTGGTCGAGCGGGTCCGCGGGGAGGTTCAGGAACTCTGCGCCCGCTACCCGGTGTACGGCAACGACTTCGCCGGGCCGGTGGCTGCACCCGCGCTTGCCGCGGCCGGCTGAATACACCGGCCTCGTAGCGACGCAGTCGATGCCGACCGGCGCGCTCCGTGGCCGGTCGGCACCCCAATGCAGGCGGGCTAGCGGCTAAGCTTGCATTTAGGACGGCGGCCGTCTTCGATTGAACGGCTACCGCAAGGCGCTGACATTCGCCACCCACCCCGGAAGGGGCAGGAGAGCAAGACCATGGCGATAAGCCTGTTCGAGATGTTCAAAATCGGAATCGGGCCCTCCAGCTCGCACACCGTCGGGCCGATGCTGGCAGCGGCGATGTTCTGCGAGGGACTGGAGTCCTCCGGACGTCTCGCGAGCACCACCCGGGTACGTGCGCAGCTCTATGGCTCGCTGGCCGCCACCGGGCGAGGCCACGGCAGCGACAAGGCCGTGCTCATGGGCCTCGAGGGGCATCATCCGGATAGCATCGAGCCGGAGATTATCGGGCCGCGAGTCAGGGAAATCGAGGACAGTGGTCGGATCCGCATCCTGGATCGTCACGAAATCACCTTCCACGGCGATTCCGACCTGGTGTTCCAGAAGCGCGAGAGCCTGCCCTACCATCCCAACGGCCTCGTATTCACGGCCTGGGACGCCGAGGGGGAAGTGCTGGCGGAGCGTCAGTACTACTCCGTGGGCG
>JASFMS010000367.1:0-3427 GCA_050117435.1 Ectothiorhodospiraceae bacterium
AACCGCCGCCGACGGCGTAGCCGCGAATCGCTCCCACCACAAATTTCGGGCCGAACATGAGGTCCCGGGTGATCTGCTGGATGCCGAGCACGTGACGGTCCACGGTGGCGGGGTTCCGCGCCTGATCATCGAACTCCTTGAGGTCGTCGCCGGCGCAGAACGCGCGTCCCTCACCACGCAACACGATGACGTCCGTGGATTCGTCCGCATGGGCCTCGACAAGGGCCTGGTGCAGGTCCTCCACCAGCCCGGTGCTGATGGCATTGAGCCGTTCCGGCCGGTTCAGGCTCACTGTCGCGACACGACCACTTCTTTCGTACGTCACGGTCGTCATGGTCATACCCTCTCGATGAGTTGCGTCTTGCCGTCGGTTCTCGGCAGTGACTGAAATTCCACCATGCGCGTTTCGGCGCTGGCACCGATCCGGTTTCTCACGGCTGCGGACAGCCGCGCTGCCAGGTCGTCCCACCGGGTTGCGGGAACACCTTCCGGCGCCTCCACTTTCAGCCGCACGCGGTCGTACGGTCCCGGACCGTCAAGCACGATCCGGAAGTGGCCGGAACTGAGCTCGGGGTGGGACGCCACGACCTCCTGCACGGCGCTGGGGAAGATGTTCACGCCACGCACGTTGAACATGTCGTCCATGCGGCCGGTTACCCGGAAGCGCCAGGCCGTGCGCCCGCAGGGCGCGGGCCCGACGCCGGTAACGGTAACCACGTCCCGGGTGCGGTAGCGGACAAGGGGCTGGCAGACCTTGTCCAGATGGGTACAGACCAGCTCGCCGACGGTGCCTTCCCGGATCGGCAGGCGCTGCCCGCTCGACGGGTCCAGGATCTCCGGAAAGATCACGTCGGCGCCGTGAAAGAGCAGATCGGGGGCGTGTTCCGTCTGCGCGCCCAGGTTGCTGAGGACCTCGCTGAGGCCGTAATTGGCGTTGCGCGCGGCGAAACCCCAGGTTTCCTCGAGGCCGCGGCGGAACTCCTCGTTATCGAGACCCGCTTCGCCGCCGAACAGCCCCAGCCTCAGTCCGAGCTCACGAGGATCGCGGCCCTGCCGCCGCAGCAGTGTCTCCAGCAGCGCCGGATAGGAGGGCGTGCAGGAGATGGCGGTTATCCCGAGTTCCCGGATCACCTCGAGCAACCGCTCAGAGCCGCCAACGCCGTACGGCACTACCGTCGCGCCGACCCGCTCCAGCGAGAGATGGTCCGTGACGCCGCCGGTCCACATGCAGTAGTTCAGACAGTGCACCACCCGGTCCTTCGGCCGCAGCCCGGCGGCGAACAGACCGCGGGCGCCCACGGTCGCTATGTGCTCCAGGTCCCGCTGCGTGTTGGCCAGCATGAGCGCACGGCCGGTGGTTCCCGAGGTCCGATGCAGGCGCAGGATGGGCTCTTCCGGGCACGCGGCATAGTCGCCGTATGGCGGGCAGGCTTCCTGGCTCTCCCGCAGTTCGTCCTTGTCCGTGAGTTCCAGCTCCTGCAGGTCGTCGAGGCTCAGCGTTCGCTGCATCGCCCGCCCGAGCTTGCGCCGATAGAAGTCGGAATGAAGCTGCACGTGCTCCCACTGGCGCTCCCAGAGCCGGTCCTGGTGTGCCCGAACAGCCTCCGCGGGCAGTGTCTCGAATTCACGGTCGAACAACGCGTTCCCTGACATGAATCGCCCTCCTCCAGACGATTGCGTTGGCCGGCCCCGGTTACCTACCGTGCCGGTACCATGCCCAAAGCCGGGCAATCTTCTTGCCAGTGCCGGGCGGTGAAGCACAATTCACTGTTTTTACGACGATTTCCGGAATTCGTCAGGAGAAGCACCGGGTTCTGGAAGGAAAAACTGTTCCTGAAACAGACATACCGGATGGGAACATATGTCCATTTATGGAACATATAGCAGAGGCGGGCGAGACGGATGCGCGTACGCCCGCGGCCACGACGCGACTCGAGTCGCCCCGCCCGGCTTCACAGCCTGATTCGAAGACTTCACACCACGTTCAAAGCCCGCCAACCAACGCCTCGACAACAGCGGCCGCGGGCTCGACGGCGTGGATGCCGTCCACCCCCTCGCCGGCGAAGACAACCGCTGTATCCACGTCACCCCGCTGCACGGCTTCCCGGTAGGCAGCCTGTTCGGTTGCCAGGCTGTCACGGAGTTCGGCCTCCCGGCCATGCCAACGCTCGGTGAAGCCGTTGCGCAGGGCACGCCCGGTGTACGGCGCCGGCCACGAGTAGCCCCGCACGATATCGAATACGGTGGTACGAACGGTGTCATCGCCCCCGGCTGCCACGATTCGCCGCTTGGCGGACTCGGGAGCGAGGGCCTCGGGTGTGGCGATGAACCGCGTGCCGACAAGCACGCCGTCGGCACCCAGCGCCAGCGCCGCCCGCGTGCCTCGACCATCGACGATGCCCCCGGCAGCCACAACGGGGACGGTCCCCGCCGCGTCCACCACGGCCGGCACGAGAGCGAGGGTGCTGCGCCCCGCACCGTGGCCACCGGCCTCGGTTCCCTGTGCGACTATGACGTCCGCACCGCACTCCACCGCGCGACGAGCGTCCGCCACCGTCTGCACCTGACAGATGACCCGCGCGCCGGCGTCGTGCACCCGCCCCACAAACGGCATGGGATCGCCGAAGGAGAACATGACGGCCGCGGGCCGACGGTCAAGCGCCAGGTCCAGGAGTTCCGGTTGCCGGGCAAGACTCCAGGTGATGAACCCCACGCCGAAGGGCGCGTCGATCCGGCAGCGATCGAGCTCGCGGGCCAGCCATTCCCTGTCACCGTATCCCGCGCCTATGAGGCCCAGCCCGCCTGCACCGCTTACCGCCGCCGCCAGCTCGCCGCCGGCCACGTTTCCCATCGGAGCCAGCAGAAGAGGATGGTGGATTCCCAGCATTTCCGTCAGTGCATTTTCCACCATGGTCCTCCCAGCGTCTTCGTTGGTTCGGGTGCGGATCGCGCCTCAGAGCAGCGATTTTGCGCGCCGCGTTCGTCAATGACCAACGGATTTTCGTGGTTGCTGCTATCGGTTCAGACGATCCAGTCGTGGACGCGGCGGCGGTGAGTGCCGGCCCCACAAGCCGCTTTGCCGGCTACCCGGCTGTGTTGATGCCCACTCATGGGGCTGCCAGACTGCCGTCTCCTCCGTAAACCGATCTCACTCCGGCGCGGAAACCCGGACCTCAGGAGCTCAGATGATCGTTCTGCTGACGTGGACGCTGGTCGCGATCGTGTCCGCCGGGGTCATCTGGAAGGGCAGCGGCATGCTGGAGCGCTCCAGCGAACGGCTCTCCGCGTACTACCGACTCCCGGATGTGGTCCAGGGCGCCGTCGTCGTCGCGGTGGGCTCCAGCTTCCCCGAACTCTCCACGACGGTCATCTCCACGCTGATTCACGGCGAGTTCGAGCTGGGCGTTGCGGCGATCGTCGGTTCGGC
>JASFMS010000368.1:0-3427 GCA_050117435.1 Ectothiorhodospiraceae bacterium
AGATCGCCAGGGCTGCCAGACCGGCGATGGAGCTGCCGATCCCGGCGGCGCGCGCGAACCTTGTCCGGCGATGGTCGGTGACGTACTCCCGGGGGCGATCGTGTATCCAGCAGAATTCTCCGGCCAGGTCGAAGTCAATGGTGGTATCCGGCTGGGGTGTGCGGGCAATGGGTTGCGCGGGGGTGATCGTGTGAGTGGTCATTGGCCTTTTCTCCGCGATGCTGGGACCGTCGAAATTCGACGGGACCAGAGTAGGGCCGGACGTCATGGAACGCTTGCAGATGTCATGGTGTTTTTTTGGAGAATTCGGGCAGTTGCGGCGCATTGATGCGGCGGCCCGTTCATCGGAAACGAAAAAGGGAGGCAGAAGCCTCCCTCCCAATCGGACGCCGCTGCTCAGCGGGGATGCAACCACTGCGGCAGAAGGACGTACGGGTCGGTGTCCACAGTGGCGTCGTGCGGCACGTCCGCCTCGGCGAGTCGCTCAAACATGGTTCCCTCCCGGATCTCGTCGAACACATCGGTGCAGCCGCCAACGAACTCGCCGCCTACGAAGATCTGGGGCAGGGTGTTCCAGCCAGTCCGCTCCTTGAGCACTGCGCGGATCTTCCCGCCGAGGTCGTCCTGCTGGTACGTCACCGAGTCCAGGTCCACTGAACGGTAGGGGATGCCGTAGCGAGCGAACACCTTGCGTACCGACCAGCAGAACTCACACCACTCCAGGGCGAACATGACCACGGGTTGGTCGGTGCCCGCGAGGACGGCATCTACCGCTTCCCTCGCTTCCGGGGCCAGTTCGGTGGTCTCGACGACAGGTGCGGCGCCGGCACGGACGTCAAAGCGGTATCCGGCCGTGGACCGGGACAGGGCCATCTCCTCGTCGGTCATGTCCACCGCGACGTCTTCGAACAGGGGAGTGGACAGGTAGCGCTCCCCGGTGTCCGGCAGCATGCAGAGAATGTTGCTGCCAGCGGGCGCCGCCGCGGCCACCTGCAGCGCCCCGGCGAAGGTGGCGCCAGCGGAGATGCCGACGAAGATGCCCTCCCGGCTGGCCAGCTCGCGGGCGCAGTGCAGGGCATCCTGACCGTTGATGCCGACGAATTCGTCGAAGCGCCTCTCTTCCATAACGGGTTCCAACAGCAGCGGTATGAAGTCGGGGGTCCAGCCCTGCATTAGGTGCGGCCGGAAGGCAGGATGGCTCGCACCGTGACGGCCGTCTTCGCCACGAGGCTGGAGAACCCCGCTCGCCAGGAGGGGCGAATTGTCGGGTTCGCAAACAACGATTCGGGTCTGCGGGCTGCGCGCGCGTAGCACGCGGGAGACGCCACTGAGTGTGCCGCCGGTGCCGAACCCCGTAACCCAGTAGTCCAGGGGAACGTCCTCGAAGTCATCGAGGATCTCCTGAGCCGTGGTGCGTTCGTGGATGTCCGCATTTGCCGGGTTCTCGAACTGACGGGATTGCCACCAGCCATGTTCACGGGCGAGCTCCTCGGCCTTTGCCACCATGCCCGAGCCCTTCTCGGAGGCGGGCGTCAGGACTACCCGGGCACCGAGAAAGCGCATGAGCTTGCGGCGTTCGACGCTGAAATTCTCCGCCATGGTGACAACGAGCGGATAGCCCCGCTGGGCGCATACCATCGCCAGGCCAATGCCGGTGTTGCCGCTTGTGGCCTCGACGATGGTCTGGCCGGGTGTGAGCTCGCCGCGCTGTTCCGCGTCCTCGATCACTCCGAGCGCCAGGCGGTCCTTCACCGAACCCATGGGATTGAAGGCCTCGACCTTGACGTACAGATTGACGTGGTCGGGTCCCAGGTTGTTGATGCGCACCACGGGCGTGTTGCCGATGGTCTCCAGGATGCTGTCGTAACGCTTGCCCATGACGGTTTACCTCACCGTGCTCGGCGCTATGCCGAAACTTCGAATTGGGGGGTCTTCATCAGTTCCGCTCCGGTCTCGAGCACTTCGTCCACGAGGGCGTGAGCGTGTTCGGGCGTCGTGCGCGCGCCCAGGAAACAGGGCCGGATGGCGAGCCGGCCGTTGATGACCGCGGTGCTCGGGATATTTCGGCCCCGGCGGACCATCGCTCTGTGAATGCGCGCGTTGAGTGCATTCAGATCGGAGCATGCGCCGTCCGCATAGCGGAAGCAGCAGATGGACAGAGTTGGCTGCTGCAGCACCTCGAGATTGGGGTGGGCATCCGCCCGCTCCGCCACCAGGCGTGCCATGGCGTTGTGCCGGCAGATCCGGGCACGCAGCCCCTCCACGCCGATCTCCTTCAGCAGCGCCCAGACCACGGCCCCGCGGGGCGGCGCGGAGAGCTCCACGCCGAAGTCGGCATAGGGAATACCCAGGCTGTCCATGGAGTGCTGCGCCGTCTCCTGAGTGCAGGACAGCTCCAGGTAATCGGAGGCCTCCTGGGTGAACGCGCGTTGCAGCAGCGACCGGTCGCGCACGAACGTGGCGCCAATTCCGACCGGAGCACCCATCCACTTGTGGGGGTCCACGACCACCGAATCGGCATGCTCGAGGCCGGCATAGAGGTGCCGCACTTGCGGGTCCAGGATGCCCGGGAGTCCGTAGGCCCCGTCGACGTGGAACCAGGCGCCGTAGCGGTGCGCGACCGCGCCGATGGCATCAAGCGGATCGATGGCGCCGGTGGATGTGGTGCCGGCGTTACCGATCACGGCGATAGGGAGGAGAGAGCGGTCGCAGTCCTCGCGGATGCGGCACTCGAGCGCCGCCGGCACCATCCGACCCCAGGCGTCCGTGGCGATTGTCACCACTGCTTCGCGCCCCAGGCCGAGTACGGCGGCGGCGCGACGGACCGAATGGTGGGTGGCGCGGCTCGCGTAAATCCGGCCGGGGCGACTGACGCCCGCGCGCGCAGGATCGATGCCAAGTGCCTCGAACGCCTGCTGTCGGGCCGCGCCGAGCGCCACCAGGTTGGCCACGGAGCCCCCGCTGCTGTAAAGGCCCTTCATGCCGGCGGGCAGTTCGAACAGCTGCCGAAGCCACTCCAGCGAGTGCTCCTCCAGAAAGTTGAAGGCGTTCAACGTGATGCGCTGGGGCGAGGCCACCGCGCCGGCCAGCGTGGCCAGCGCGCCCGCCGTGGTCGCGCCGGTTGTGATGAAGGCCGTGCAGCCCGGGTTCGGTATTGCCGAGCCATTGGGGATCAGGTAGCGAATCATGTCGTCCATGACTGCATCGATGCCGACGCCGGTCGCCGGCAGTTGTTGTGCGAGTGCACCCCGCCAGCGCTCGGGCTCGTGCATGGCGTCCGGGTGCTCGAAGGCCAGATAGCGGTCGAGCGAGCTTCCCAGCGCCTGCAGCCTCTGTCCCAGCTGTCCGCACTCAGCCAGCTCCGTCATCATTGCTCTGTCCTCCGCAGTGGAATTATGGGTGCCGGCACCGCCGCCACACGTGGCGG
>JASFMS010000369.1:0-3424 GCA_050117435.1 Ectothiorhodospiraceae bacterium
TTAGATCGGACCGCGGCTGCGCCTGACAGAACAGCGCCTGGCCGACGGTTTCCTCCGCTTCGGAGAGCGCCGGCGGACGGCCGTTCGGGTAGTGGACATCGCCCTCGACAACTTTGCCCGCACAGGTGCCGCAGGTGCCGCCGCGGCAGCTGTAGGGCAGTATCAGTCCATGCCGGAGCGCGGCTGTGAGAACGGATTCGCCCTCCTGGACGTCGAATTCGTGCCCGGTAGTCTCAATCTTGACGTGGTAGGTCATGCGCGATCCACGGACCCTGTTCCCATTGTTATCATTGTGGCGCGTTTCCCGCCCGGTAGAAAATCCGACATTCAGTCGATGCCAAGTTCATCCCAGATTTCGTCCACCCGTTGCTTCACCTCGTCCGACATTGCTATCGGGCGGCCCCACTCACGGTCGGTCTCGCCCTGCCACTTGTTGGTGGCGTCGAAGCCGATTTTGCCCCCGAGCCCGGATACCGGTGAGGCAAAATCCAGGTAGTCGATGGGCGTGTTTTCGGCGATCACGCTGTCCCGCGCCGGGTCCATGCGCGTGGTCATGGCCCAGATTACGTCCTTCCAGTCACGGGCGTCGATGTCGTCGTCGGTGACGATGACGAACTTCGTGTACATGAACTGCCGAAGGAACGACCAGACCCCGAACATCACCCGCTTGGCGTGGCCGGGGTACTGTTTGCGGATGGTCACCACGGCCATGCGGTAGCTGCAGCCTTCCGGCGGTAGATAGAAGTCCACGATCTCCGGGAACTGCTTCTGCAGAATCGGCACGAACACCTCGTTCAGGGCCACGCCCAGGATCGCCGGCTCATCCGGCGGGCGGCCGGTGTAGGTGCTGTGATAGATGGGGTCGCTGCGGTGGGTGATGCGTTCGACGGTGAATACGGGGAAGCGCTCGACCTCGTTGTAGTAGCCGGTGTGGTCGCCGAAAGGGCCTTCCGGCGCCGTATCGTCCGGGTAGATGTGCCCTTCCAGGATGATCTCCGCCGAGGCGGGGACCTTGAGCTGCGAGCCGATGCATTCGACCAGTTCGGTACGGCTGCCACGGAGCAGCCCGGCGAAGGCGTACTCGGACAGGGTATCGGGGACGGGCGTTACGGCGGCGAGGATGGTCGCCGGGTCCGCGCCCAGGGCGACGGCCACCGGAAATGGTTCGCCAGGTTGGGCCATCTGCCAGTCGCGGAAGTCCTGGGCCCCACCGCGATGGGAGAGCCAGCGCATGATGACCCGGTTGGGGGCGATCACCTGCTGGCGGTAGATGCCCATGTTCTGGCGCTCCTTGTGCGGACCCTTCGTGGTCACAAGTGCCCAGGTGATCAGCGGGCCGGCGTCGCCGGGCCAGCAGGTCTGCACGGGAATCCGCGACAGGTCCACCCGATCCCCTTCCAGAACGTGCTCCTGGCACGGGGCGCGCCTCACGGTTTTTGGCGCCATGTCCAGGACTTTCTTGAAGATGGGCAGACTCTTCCAGGCTTCCCGCATCCCCCGGGGCGGATCCGGCTCCTTCAGGAAGGCCAGCAGCCGGCCGATGTCCCGCAGGGCGGCCGTGTCGTCCGCGCCCATGCCCAGGGCCACGCGGCGGGGTGTTCCGAAAAGGTTGCCGAGTACCGGCATGCGATGGCCGGTGGGATTCTCGAAGATCAGCGCCGGCCCTTCACGGCGGAGGGTCCGGTCGCAGATTTCGGTCATTTCCAGTTTCGGATCCACCGGGTGGCGGACCCGTTTGAGCTCGCCTTCGGTTTCGAGCTTGGAGAGGAAATCGCGGAGGTCGTCGTATTTCACGGCCTGATCCCGATGGAAAGTGCCGCGAAATGCTAACACAGCCCCGGCGGCGCGTTGGCCGCCGGGGCATGCGGGGAAGGCGTTACTGGACGGTAACCGTAACCTCCTGGGACAGGGAGCTCTGCAGCCCTGCCTGGTCGTACGCCGCCACGGCGAAGTAGTAGTCGGAGCCGGCATCGAGGCCGTCCACCGTGTACTGCGTGGCGTAGGGGTCTTTGATGGCGACTTCCGAGGAGTAGTCGCCGGAGGCGGTACCGTAGTAGACGCGGTAGCCGCCGATCTCCGACATGGACAGCGCGTCACCGTTTTCCCGCTCGGTGGGTGCCACCCAGCTAAGCGTCACGGACGTGTTCACGCTGTCGGCCGTGTTGCCGCCGCTGGTGTCGCCACCCGAGTTGGTTGTCCCTCCGCTGTTGCTGGTGTCACCGCTTGAGGTGCTTCCGCTTCCCGAATCGGCTACCCCCGAATCGGCGCTTGAGGTGTTGGTCCCGGCTGCGCCGCCGCAGCCCTGAAGTCCCATTGCAAGTCCCACTAACAGCGTCGTCGCGATGATGCTGTGCAGTGCCCGGTTCATCTTGGATCCTCTCAATCATGGTCACGGTGTGCCGGTGTAAAACCGATCACCGTTTGAACTGGTTCTCATTGAGCCATAAGCCCGGTCACGGTTTGGCGAAACAGTCCACAGAACCGTGCCCGGGAGTGAGGACCCCGTCACACAATGTGTAAAATACCACCGCATTGTCAGTACGTTGTTATGCCCGGCCTTGAGGGTTTTTGTTGCCGGACCACAGCTGTGGGGCGGTGAGTCAGATGACCGCACTGCCCCGGGGAGCGCCGTTGCGGAGTGAGCCGTTCTTATTGGGCCTGGACGTTGATTTCCCGGGACAGGGAGCTCTCAAGACCCTGGCTGTCGTACGCCGCCATGGCCAGGTAGTACTCCGACCCGGCCGCCAGGCCGTTGATCGTGTAGGTCGTAGTGTAGGGATCGTCGATGCGGACATCCGAGACATAGTTCCCGGAACGGGTGCCGTAGTAGATCCGGTAGCCCCCGATTTCGCTCATGGCGATGGGAGAACCGTCCGCGCGCTGGGTCGGTGCGGACCAGGACAGCGTTACGGTCGCCGATCCCTCGGTTGTGTTCCCGTTTGTGCTGCTTCCCCCGTCGGCGGCCGTGCCGCCGGTACTGCCGCCGGCGTCGGTTGTGGAACCTGCTCCGCCGCCGCCGCCACCGCCGCACCCGGCCATCGCGAGCGAGAGGGCAAGAAGCAGGGAGAAAAGAGATACGCGCGTTGCGGACAGACGCATCGATTCACCTCGGGTGATAAGCCGTTGACCGCCGCGCACACATACCCGTGCCTGCGTACCCTGATCGGGGGACGCGCCTTTGCTGGTGCCCGGCAATCGTTATTTGATTTCGCGTGCGAACCGCGGCTGGTGGCCCACCCGCGAACGCGGCCTGCTTTTAGCACCGTTTGTGCCAAGTGCTAGCCCGTGGCGCTCTCCGTGGTGTCTGCCCGCGGATCGAGCCGCACGCGGCGGCATGAGAGGCGCTCGAATGTCGCCGAATGGCGACAGGATTGGTCACATCCGCCCGATTTCCGAGATCCGGGCGGGCGAACGGGTCTGTCGC
>JASFMS010000370.1:0-3413 GCA_050117435.1 Ectothiorhodospiraceae bacterium
GGCCGGTCGCGCGGCGCCCCGCTTCCGGCTATTCCAGCGGCAGCGCCTGCAAATGTGGCGCGCCGTCTCGCCAGCGCAGGACGCTGCCCTGGTCGTACCAGTCGCCGAGCACGATTCGCTGTCCGTCCAGGCCGCCCAGCTTCAGCTGGTGAACGGCCGGGCGGTGGGTATGGCCGTGCACCAGGCGGCGCACAGCGTATTGATTCATGGTGGCCTCAACCGCATCGGCGTTGACGTCCATGAGGTAATCGTCGATGGCCTGGTTGCGCTCCCCACTCTCGCTGCGGGCTCGTTGTGCGTATTCGACGCGCTCGGCGATGGGCAGGGATAGGAACCACCGCTGCCATTGTGGCTCCCGTACCGTTGCGCGGAATTTCTGGTACTCGATATCGTCCGTGCACAGCGAATCCCCGTGCATCAGCAGAACCGGCTCGTCATCGATGCGAATCACGGTCGGATCGGGCAGCAGCTCGGCACCGCAGAGGTCCGCAAAACGCGGTCCCAGGAGAAAGTCCCGATTGCCGCGCATCACCCGCACCGGTACCCCGGCGTCGGCGACCCGACGCATGCCGGCGAGTGCCGGTTCCTCGCCGGTCACCGCGTCATCGCCGATCCAGGCCTCGAAAAGATCGCCCAGGATGTAGAGCGCCTGGCACCGTTGCGCTTCTTCCTCGAGGAATTTCAGGAACAGCTCCGTGATGGCCGGCCGCACCGGATCGAGATGGAGGTCGGAGATGAAAAGGATCGGCTTTTCGTGGCTGTCGTGTTCCATAACCGCCGTTACACGTCGCGCGATGGGGGGATCGGCGGACTTTAACCGTTAGGGAAACGCTGGACAATTCCTCGTGTCCGCCATGAATCGTTCAGTCATTCCCTGGCTCAGTCGAATGACAGACGGTTGCGGTTGGTCCCCCGGCGGCTTTTTGTTTAGTATTCCGCGCCTATGGAAGAGCCTCCCGTAAAGACACGCTTCGCCCCGAGTCCCACCGGGCGCATGCACCTGGGCAACCTGCGCACGGCGCTGTTCAACGTCCTGATGGCGCGGGGTTCCGGCGGTCGCTTTCTGCTGCGTATCGAGGATACCGATCGCAGCCGCGTCACGCCGGAGAGCGTGGATGGGCTGCTGCAGGATCTGGCCTGGCTGGGACTGGACTGGGACGAGGGGCCGGACAGAAGCGAGCCGGCGGACGGCGCCTATCAGTCGCGGCGCGGGGCTATCTACGAACGGTATTTTCAGGCTCTCAAGCAGGCGGGAACCGCCTACCCCTGTTTCTGCAGCGAAGCGGAGCTGGAAAAGGCGCGGCGGCGCCAGCGCGCTGCCGGCCGTCCCCCCCGCTATCCCGGAACCTGTGCCCGCCTGAGCCCGGACGAGGCGGCCGAACGCGTGCGGGCCGGGGAGCCCGCAACGCTTCGGTTTCGCGTGCCCTCCGGCCGCCGGGTGGCGTTCGAGGACATGGTGCGGGGCGACCAGCAGTTCGATACGAACGACATCGGCGACTTCATCATTCGCCGCGCCGACGGTACCGCGGCGTTCTTTTTCAGCAACGCCGTGGACGATGCGCTCATGGGCGTTACGCACGTCCTGCGCGGCGAGGACCACCTGACCAACACCCCCAGGCAGATGCTGCTGCTGGAGGCGCTCGGCCTGAAGGCGCCGCGCTACGGCCACATCACGATGATCGTGGGCGACGACGGTGCCCCGCTGTCGAAACGTCACGGTAGCCGTTCGGTGGCCGAGTTGCGCGACGCGGGCTACCTCCCCGCGGCCATACTCAATTATCTGGCGAGGCTCGGACACACTCTGGACACCGACGCCCTGCTGGACCTGGAAGGGCTGTCCGCCGCGTTCTCACCTCAGCGCCTGGGGCGGGCGCCGGCACGCTACGACGAAGCCCAGCTCCGGCACTGGCAGGCCGAGGCTGTCGCTGCGGCACCGGTATCGCTGCTGGCGGACTGGCTTCTGCCCGGCAGTGTTCCCGAGGGCAGTGTGGAGCGATTCGTCTCGGTATTGCGGCCGAATGTCCGCTTCCCTCAGGAGCTCCAGGAGTGGGCGGAGCGTCTCTATGGAGAGATGCCGGTCCCGGCGGAGGAGGACCTGGCCGTGATACGCGAAGCCGGAGCAGACTTTTTCGCCAGCGCGGGGGCATTGCTGCCGCGATACAGCGATGACTTCAAGGGCTTTCTGGACGCCCTGAAAGCGGACACCGGCTGTAGCGGCAAACGCCTGTTCATGCCGTTGCGCCTGGCGCTGACCGGGCGTCGTCACGGCCCCGAGCTGGCGGCCGTGGCCGCGCTGCTCAGCCAGGACCGCGCCGTGAAGCGATTCGACGACGCCCGCCGTCTGGCGGGCGACAATTCCTGAACGAGCGAACGGACCGTCATGCTGCACATCCATAACAGCCTCACCAGCCGCAAGGAGCCGTTCCAGCCTATCGAGCGGGGCAAGGTGCGCCTGTACGTCTGCGGCATGACGGTCTACGACTACTGTCACCTGGGGCACGCGCGGGCCATGGTGGTCTTCGATGTCGCCGTGCGCTACCTCCGTCACCTGGGTTACCAGGTGACCTACGTTCGAAACATCACGGACGTGGACGACAAGATCATCCGCCGCGCCGCCGAGCTCGGTGAGTCAATGAGCGCCGTCACCGAGCGTTTCACGGCCGCCATGCACGAGGACGCGGACGCGCTGGGTTGCCTGCGGCCGGACGAGGAGCCGCGGGCCACCGGACACATGAGCGAAATCATCGCCATGATCGAGCGGCTGATTGAGCGCGGACACGCCTATGCCACCGATGCCGGCGACGTCTACTACGCCGTTTCCACGTTCCCCGGCTACGGCCGCCTCTCCGGCGAGAACGTGGCTGACCTTCGCGCCGGCGCGCGGGTGGAGCCCGGCGAGGGCAAGCGGGATGCGGTGGACTTTGCGCTCTGGAAAGCGGCGAAGGAAGGCGAGCCGAGCTGGCCGTCGCCCTGGGGGCAGGGCCGCCCTGGCTGGCATATCGAATGCTCCGCCATGTCCACGCGCTGCCTGGGCGGGCACTTCGACATCCACGGTGGCGGCCTCGATCTCAAGTTTCCGCACCACGAGAACGAGATCGCCCAGTCGGAGGGAGCCAGTGGCGAGCGTTTCGTCAACTACTGGATGCACAACGGCCACGTGCGTATCGACGACGAGAAGATGTCCAAGTCTCTTGGCAACTTCTTCACGGTCCGCGACATTCTCGGTTCCCATCGGGCGGAGGAGGTGCGCTATTTCCTGCTCACCAGCCACTATCGGAGCCCGTTGAACTACACGGCGGACGCGCTGGCGAATGCGCATGCCGGGTTGGCCCGCCTGTACCTCGCCCTGCGTGGTCTGCCCGAGGCGCAGCCCGGGGGTGGCGAGGACTACCGGACGCGTTTTCAGGGCGCCA
>JASFMS010000371.1:0-3411 GCA_050117435.1 Ectothiorhodospiraceae bacterium
GAAGCCGGTGATGACCTCGTCGGATACCAGCAGAACGTCGTACTTGTCGCAGATCTCGCGAATGCGCGGGAAATAGTCGTCCTGGGGCACGATCACGCCGCCGGCGCCCTGCACCGGCTCGGCCAGAAACATGGCCACGGTTTCCGGGCCTTCGCGGAGAATCGCCTTCTCCAGCTCGTTGGCCGCCGCCACGCCCTGGCTGACTCCCTCCTCGCCCTGGTAACGGTAGGGATAGGGCGAGGGGATATGGACGAAGCCCGGAACCCGGGGCTCGAACAGCGGCCAGTACGCACCGATTCCGGTGGCGGACATGGCCGCCAGGGTGACGCCGTGGTAGCCCCACTTGCGGGAAATGACCTTGGTTTTCTCGGGCCGTCCCTTCAGCTTCCAGTAGGAACGGGCCATCTTGAAGTTGCTGTCGCTGGATTCGCCGCCGCCGGAGGTGAAGAAAAAGCGGTTGATGGCCGGATAGGTCACCTCGGAGAGCCGCTCCGCCAGCTCGATGGCCCGGGGATTGGTACTGCCGGAATAGCCGGACGCGAACGCCAGCTCGCTCATCTGCCGGGTGGCGGCGTCGATGAGATCGTCACAACCGTGGCCGGCGGTGACGTTCCACAGGCCGGACAGCCCGTCCAGATAGCCGTTGCCGTCGGCATCGTACAGCCACGCTCCCTCGCCGCGAACCCAGACGTGCCCGCTGGAGTGGACCGCACGGCTCTGCAGTGGATGGATCAGGTGCTCGAGATCCCGCGTGATCAACGCGGCATTGGCATCGCTGGACATGGCTGCTCCTCGGACGTTGCAACAACTCGATGGCGCCGAAACAAGCTCGCCGGGCCACCACCGCACGGTCACGGTCGATTACACGGTGCCTGACGACTTATCGGTAAGTTAGAGAGCGGGGCCGCAAGGCCGTTACCGGCACTCCCGGGCATCCGCAAGCGGATATCATGCCACAGGAATCATGGTTGGGTGGGACGGGACCGGACGCCCCTCCCCGGTCACGCCGCGAACTCCACCGAGAGCCCCGGCAGATCCAGGCCGTCCACGCTCGCTTCCCAGCGTTCTCCGGGCGCGACCACGTGCGCCGTGGTGATGGTGCCCGTCGTAACGATTTCCCCGGCGCGGATGCGCTGTTCCGTCGGCGCATCGGCAAGCAATCCCGTCAGGTGCGCCAGGGCCGTCAACGGACTGCCGAGCACATTGGCGCCGACACCCGTCTCCCGCAGTTCACCGTCACAGACCAGTGAAAGGGAAAAGCGTTCCAGCTCGGCCGCCGGCAGCGTCGTATTCCCTGTAAGCCGGCGCGGCTCGCCGACGATCAGGGCACCGTGCAGCGAGCCGTCAGCAACGGCGTCGGGCGCACGGAATCGCCAGCCCGGAAAGTGAGACTGCACGATCTCGAAACCCAGGGCATACCAGTCCAGACACGGGACAATGTCGGCCGGGTCGCCACTGGCGGGCGGTGCGCAACGCAAGCCGAAGACGACCTCCGGTTCGATCCGGGGCTCGGCAAACATTCCGAGGCCGCATTCCGAGCGACCATCGTCCGCATACGTAACGGTGGTGTCGTACATGTAACCCCAGATTGGCCGACGGACCCCGTACAGACTCCACATCTCGGGGTTGGTGAACCCGATCTTGCGGCCCACGGGGACGGCCCCCTGGTCACAGCGCCACTTGCGAACCGCTTCCGCCACCCGGTAGGCGGCAGGAAGATCGAAGTCGGGGAAGCGCGTGGTGAAGGGTTCGATTCGGGACGCACCGCCCTGCACGGCGATTACGTCGCGAGCGATGGCATCGGTGTCGTACGGAACCATGGGTAATCTCAGGTAAGCCCGGCGTCCCGTCACAATACCCTGGGCACGTTCCGCCAGAGAATATAAACGCACATCACCACGAGGAACCATCCGAAGCCCATCCTCAGCCTCTGGTGCGGGATGCGGCGGGCGAGCACGCCGCCGGCCAGATTGCCGGCCACACCAAGGACCAGAAAGATGGCAATGATTCGCCAGTCAATCGCGGAATGCTCGCCCTTGAGCAAATCCAGGTGCTTGTAGAAACCGCTCGCCGAATTGAGAACGATGATGGCGAGGCTGGTACCCACCGCCCGGTGCATCGACAGGCTGCCCAGGATCACCAGCGCCGGCACCAGCAGAAAACCGCCGCCGACGCCGACAAAGCCCGTGATCAGCCCCACCCCGGCGCCGCTGACCACCAGCACCAGCAGCGACTGGCTGTCGGACTCGTGCGCCGCCCTGGCCTCCGAGGGAAACAGCATGCTGTAGGAGGCGAGCCCCATGATCACGGCAAAGACCACGAGCTGAACGGCACCGCTCACCTCACCGGAGGCAATGGCGCCACCGAAGGTGCCGGCAATGCCCGGCAGACCGAACAGCCACACCATGCGCCAGGAAACCATGCCCCGGCGCGCATAGGCCGCCGCCCCGAACAACGCAATGCCGCCAACGATGGCCAGCGAGCCCGCAATGGCGACCTTGTCCGGTTGGCCGACCAGATAGATGAGTATGGGAACGGTGAGAATGGAACCGCCGGAGCCCAGCAGTCCAAGACTGAGCCCCACGATAACGGCGCCGATCCAGGCGAGGATCATAGTGGTGCCCCCGGCGTTGCGGTCGCCGTCCGTCAGTCCACACAGGGCGGCGACTTTGTTGAGGCAACATTAGACCATATCGGCATATGCTTATGCCATTTCGGCTTTCTCAACGCGGACGCCGCTCACGAAGGCTCACTGGCGGTGGGTTCACGCCCGTTCCACTGGGTCACCCTCCGCGCGACGTGCGAAGTACCCGTTAACGCAGAGGGACGAGCCTGCGATGGAACCGACGCAGCGATCCATGTTCCGCCGCGAAGGGATGCCCCAAGCCCGGGGGCCCTTTCGGCGTCCCGGCAAAAAGAAACCCCGCGCTATGGCAGGGATCTAAAGGCAAATACGCCTGGATGCGCACATTGGCCCCGAAAAATCAGCTGAGGCGATCACCGGAGAAAACTCCCGCCGATCAACTAGCGGGCCGCGTCTATGGGGTGTGCATTACCGCGAACAAATCCTTCCTTTCCCTACGGCGGGCGACGGCTCGCGGGCCGACGCGCCCGCAGAGTCGCCAAACGGGCCGTTTCATTCCGCCCGGGGGCGTTCGGCTGCTCCACTTATCTTCCGTATGCCCGTGGTCGCCCCAACAACGCGTTTCTAATCAAATGAGTCTTCCCATCTCAGGTGACCTCTATAGGGGAACGTTCCCGCTTCAACGTCGTCCTTGATGTCAAACCGTCCGACGACACCCTCGAAAACGCCCATGCCGCTACCCTTCTCAATGGGATGCTGACAACGTCCAAAGATCTCGGTCTGGGTATTGGGACAAGACCCGAGCTTAGCTGTAAACAGGTAACTCG
>JASFMS010000372.1:0-3408 GCA_050117435.1 Ectothiorhodospiraceae bacterium
TCCCGCGTGCCTCTGCGCTTCCTGGCGGCGTTGTGGCAAGGCGGTGTTCGCAGTGAATGGCCGTAGCCCTTTACAAGAACACCAACGCAGTCCACAGCGCCGCCAGGAAGCGCCCTTCGGGGCCGCACAGCGCGCCCGCAGCCGGTGTTGCGCTGCTTGACTGTACCGTCAAGTACAGCACTGCGCAGCGCGCCTTGCCTGCGGGCGCGATGTGCGGCCGTTGACCACTTGACTCAATACCCGATAGGAACGGAGCCGTCGCCGATCAAAGCAAGTACAGCGTTCAGCGGTCAATGACTCGCGCGAATTGTTCATCGTCTCCTTAAAGCTCAACCTCCATGTCCCGTATCAGGGCTTCACGATGCTGCAACGCGGCAAGACCCTCGTCGCCCATCTCCTGCGCCACCAGCGCCAGCAGCGCCTCCATCAGCGCCACCGCACCGGCCATGCTGTTGCTGAAGAAGTGCCCCCCTGCCGGGGCCACGAACGTATGCTCCGCCACACCCGCCAGGGGCGACGAATAGCTGTCCGTGATGGCCACAATAGGGATGCCGCGCTCGCGGGCGATTCGGGCCGAGGTAACGGTCAGCCGCGTGTAGGGCGCGAAGCCGATGGCAACCAGCAGGTCCGAGCCGTCCAGCGGGCCGAGACTGTGAGCCACGCCGTGCTCGGGATTCATCACCGAGACGTCGTCCCGCAGCATTCCCAGAGCGTAGGAAAGGAAGTTCGCCAGCGAATAGGACTGCCGCAGGCCCAGCGTGCGTACTCGCGGGGCCCGAGCCAGGCGGCGGACCGCCGCCTCGAGATGAGCGGCGTCCAGATTGTTGAGCATGCCCTGGATGTTCGCGCGCTCGTCGCGGGCTATACGGGACACCACATCCAGACTGCGCCGCTGCGTGCCGGTGATCTCCCGCAGGCGGCTCGCCTGACCGCTGTAGAAGTGGCCCGTCTGCGCCACGTGGCGCCGGAATACCGCCTGGAACTCCGAAAAGCCCCGGTAGCCCAGGGCCTTTGCCAGACGAGTGAGAGTGGACGCGTGGACGCCGAATGCCTCCGCCAGCTCGGAGATGCTGTACACCGCCGCCTGCCGGGGTGCGGCCACCATGCCGCTGAGCACGGTCAGCGCACGCTTTCCCAGCCGGCGATCCCCGGTGCCGGCGGAAAGGGACGACACCAGAGACTGCAGCCCCTCCAGCGTCTCAGGCGCCGACGGTCTCCCTCCGCCAAGCTGGTGCTCACCATTTTCGGCCACGATCTCTCGCTCGCGCTGCGAAATCCCTGGAGCATATCAGTGCGGCGGCGTATTGCAACAAGGATTTGCGTTTCTGCAGCAACGACGCAAACAGCTGGCGCAGAGATATCCCGCATCAGGACGCGACGGCGTACAGCAAAAGGACAAGTGCCACGACGCCGGCAGCCCCGTGAAGGAGAATCATGAACCCCGGTGGACGTTCGCCCTGAAGCCGGAAAAGCAGGTTGAATACGCCGCCTACAAGTGCCAGAGAAGCCACGGTCAACGCGGCGTTGCCGGTTAGCGGCAACCCCGCGCCGAAGGCGAGAACGGCCAGGGCCACCACGGCAAGAAGCGCCAGAGCGCCGTGGGCGTACCCCCAGGCCGCGGTCACGCGCCGGCCGCGCAGCCCGCGGAATGCCAGCGTCAGCCCCAGTAATACGGCAACCAGTAGAATCGCAGCTGTCGAGAACACAGACGTCCCCTCGCATACCCTTTCAGCCGACGGCGACGGCCGCTTCTCGCCGACTCGTGAATCCACACCCCACCACGGCGTGCACGCCATTGTGCATTGCCGCTCGAACCGCCGCCGCGTGAGCGATAAACTGGGCCGGCCAACGCCGATTGGGCACAAGAGATCCTTCGGCGTTCGCCCCGGACAGCCCCCAAAAGGGTAACTGTCCGTCCAGGAAACGCTGAACCGTACCGTACGCGCGTGAAGCGCTCAGCGTTTCCTCAACCGAAGCAGCGATCCTGCAACGGAGGAACCATCGCGATGACCTCGGCGACCACAAGTTGCTCGCGAAGCAGAACCTCCGTGTCCGCATCCGCTGTGCGACCTGCCGGCGCGGTCTCCCGCATCACGACCGGGCCACGGAACCCACGAGGAGGAGGTTCACCATGAGCGTATTCAGTAATCCCCATTTCCGTGATCACGAACGCGTGATATTCGGCCACGACCCCCGCTCCGGCCTGAGAGCCATCATCGCCCTGCACAACACGAACCTGGGCCCGGCACTTGGCGGCTGCCGGATGTGGCCCTACGAATCCGAAGAAGAGGCGCTGGCGGACGTGCTCCGACTCTCCCGCGGCATGACGTACAAGGCCGCGATGGCCGGCCTGCGCCTGGGCGGCGGCAAGTCCGTGATCATCGGCGATCCGCGTCAGGACAAGACGGAAGCGCTGCTTCGCTCCATGGGCCGCTTCGTGAACAGTCTGGGTGGACAGTACAGTACCGCGGAAGATTCCGGTACCAGCGTCGAGGACATGCGCGTCATCGGCGAGGAGACGCCCCACGTTTCCGGAATCCGGCAGAAGCACAACAGCGACGGCAGCGTGCGCAGCGGCGACCCCTCGCCCGCCACCGCCTACGGCTGCTTCGTCGGCGTGCGCGCCAGTGTCAGCCAGGCGCTGGGGCGCGAGGACCTCAGCGGCGTCCGGGTAGCCATCCAGGGGTTGGGCAACGTGGGCTATCGTCTGGCCAAACTGCTCCACGAGGCCGGCGCCCGCCTCTGGGTGACCGACATCCGTGAGGAGAGCGTGAACCAAGCGGTGCGCGAACTGGGCGCCACCGCCGTGCCGCAGGAAGACATCTGCGCCCAGGAGGTGGACGTCTTCGCGCCCTGCGCGCTCGGTTCGTCCATCAACGACGACACCCTGCCGCGCCTGCAGGCGCGGGTCGTCGCCGGCGCCGCCAACAACCAGCTTGCCGAGGACCGCCACGGCCAGGCGCTGCACGATCGCGGCATCCTCTACGCCCCCGACTACGTGATCAACGCCGGAGGGCTCATCGACGTCTGCTACGAGCGCGAGGGCGAAGACGATCCCACCCGCGTGTGGCAGCACATCGACGGACTCGGCGACACCCTGCGGGAGATCTATGATCGATCCCGCCGGGAGGGCCGCCCGACCAACGAGGTAGCCGACCGCATCGCCGAGGAGCGCTTCGGCCTTCATAAGGGCAGCAACGCCGCCTGACTCACCCCCACACGGCCGGGGCACCACCTGCCCCGGCCCACCTGTTCCGCCCCCCGCACGACACGCCACAGAGTCACCCGACCCGCGAACCGGGCAATGGATCATTATTGCGAATGATTCGTATTTCGTTTATTGTTGCCGCCGCTTTGTTGCCGGGCGGCAACGTGATCGTAACGTTGACGCAATAAATCGTCGCGCTT
>JASFMS010000373.1:0-3408 GCA_050117435.1 Ectothiorhodospiraceae bacterium
CTGCTGCAGATCGTGGTGGAACAGGTGATCGTACGCACCGGTTCGGTCGGCCAACCGAAGAGAGTGCTCGGAGATGTCCATCCCGTCGATGCGCTTGAATCCCGCACGATGCAGGGCGCGTCCGGTAAGCCCTGTCCCGCACCCGGCGTCCAGCACCCGCGATGACAGTGACACGCGTTGCGAAAGCAGCTCCGCCGCACGGATCGGAGCGTCGTACCCCCACTCCATGAGCGACGCGTCATAGCCCTCCGCCCAGTCGTCGTAGTACTTTGCCACCTCTTCGGAATCCGTGCTGCCCTGAGCCAGCCAACCCGGGTTTCCCTGCTTCTCTTCCGTCATGCGTCTCCTCGGTTTTTTGCGGCGCCCAACCCGGCACCGACTCGGACAGCCTACCGCAAACCGGAGCCTCATCGGGGGTTTTGGCGCCGGGAAGCTAAATGCAGTATTGTATTTGTCTGTTTTAATCTGGATACCGACGGAACGCTGATGAGCGAACGTGAGCGCGACACCCATGGCGCCATAGGCCACGACGCCATTGCGGCAGTAGTGGACGATTTCTACGAGCGAATCCAACGCCATCCGACGCTGGCCAAACCGTTCGCCCGCGTCACGGATTGGCCCGAGCACAAAGCGCGCCTGACCCACTTCTGGTGGCTGAGTCTCGGCGGCGAACGCTACCGGGACGACCAATTCCGCGTGGGGCCGGCGCACATGTCCGTCGGCATCACCGAGGAGCTGGTGGACGATTGGCTGGCGCTGTTCGCGGAGACGCTCGGAGATCACCTGGAGCCGGAAGCCGCCGGGCTCTGGCTACATCGCGCCCGACACATGGGGAAGTCGATCCGAATGCTCGCCCTCTGGCAGGCGGACATGGGCGACGTCGCTGCCCGTCCGGCCTGACAGGTCGGACTGCAACGGGACCGGGGCGCGGTATCACCGCGCCCCGGCGGGCCTCTTACTCCGGAATCCTGACCAGGTCGTCCTCAAAAACGATGCGATCGCCCGCGTCCGGATCCGGGTTGATGTCCGGCAGATTAGCCGCGCTCAGATCCGGCGCCCCCTCCCCCCGCGGCGTGGTGCGCACAACCTGGCTGGGCGGCAGCGGCGTGCCCTCGCGCAGGTGGCGGTACATGAGATCCAGCCCCTGCGTGTAGTAGTGGTGCAGAGGGATGAACAACGCGTCGAAACCGGCCAACCCGGCGAGCACATCCAGGTGCGTCGCGTTGAGCACCTCGTAGTAGTGCAGCCCGCTTGCACTGCCTTCCACCCGACGGTTGAGCCCGAAATAGGGCCGTGACGTGTGGTTGATCGGCAGAATCGCGTCCGAACGCCCGGTCACGATGATTGCGGGTTTGCCGTGAAGATCGCCGGTGGCCCGGATTTGCTCGATCCCGAGTTGAATGAGCAGCGACTCCAGCCCCTTGACGCCGTCCAGTGCCTGCCCCGTGGCCGGGTCGTAGCCGGCGGCCAGCGCCTGCAGACACAGCATTCCGTCCAGGGCGTAGTCCGCCAGGCCGCTCGAGCTGGAGACGGCCTGACCGATCTCCGTGGGTCCACCTACTGCATCGTTGTAAATGACGTTGACGCCACCCGTGGGCGGAATACCGTTGCTGGTGGCGAACAGGGCCGCCTCGCTCGTCTGCGCCAGTGCGGTCGGTGCGCCGTCCGCGGTGGCACCGAAGCTGAACCCGCAGAGGTTGCGAAGCACGCTGAACCGCCCGTAGGCGTTGGCATACGTCACCGCGATGGCCTGGGGCACGTCGATGGCGAACTGGATGGGCTGTGCCAGGTTCTGCTCCGGCTGAATGTCGTACTCCTCGTTGAGGATTCGCTGCGCATCCGTGGCCCGCTCCGCCGTCGTGGAGCCGGTAACCAGGCCCTTGGCCGCAAGGGCACTGCAGATATCGTCCGCCATCCCCACCGCCAGATTCAGCGGCGCGGCGCTGTTCTCGGGTGCCGCGTTGGCACAGCCCTGGTACACGGTAATGGCCGTGGTGTAGTCCAGCAGACTGCGGCTGTGGTGACTGATCGGATCCTGGTCACCCTGCTTGATGGCGAAGCTGCCGTTGACCTGTGGATTGACGTTGGGCTCGGACACCACCACCGCGTCGATGAGACCGTCCGTGTCCTGCTCCGCCGCCCGGACGGACGCCCCGCCGCCGTTGGAGACGCTGGAGGCGATCACCAGGGTGTTACGCGGCGTCACGGTGAGCCGGCGGTTGCCCTTGCCGTCTTCCTTGCCGAACTGCTCGTTGAGCACGTAGAAACCGAACTCGATGGATTGCAGCACGTTGGTGCCCCAGTCCTTTTCGGGGTTCTGCTGGGAGTGGGCGTGCTTGAAGGCGAAACGGTTCGGGGTGGCGGTATTGAACGCTTCCCGGGCAGTATCCGGGATGCCCACGCGGAAGTGGGCGTCTATACCGGCAGCATCCGCGTCGGCCAGAGTACCGTCGATGAGCTCCACGGTGTTGGTTTCCAGATTGTGCGCTCCGGTACCCGTGCCCTTGTCCGTGTACACCACCGCGCAGCCGTGTTTCAGGCCCCATTCCCCCGCGGTTCCGATGGCGCCGTAGATGCCCCGGGAACCCGACGAAGGCGCGGTCACCATGCAGGCCGTGCGCGGGTTGAAGCTCTCCGGCACCTGAACCATGCCAACCACACGGCTGCCAGCGCCGGACGCCATATAGGCGATGTACTCGTCGCCCGGAATCAGGCCCTCGGTGCCGGTATCGTTGCCGTCGACGTCAAGGTTGGGTCCGAAAAAGACGCCGTAGCCTCCGCCGTCGGAGGTATCGATCAGGGCGCGGTAGTTGTTGTAGATGGCCAGTGTGCGCAGCTCGTCCGCCGTGGGGTTGGCGGGATCGGCGAAGCTCGGCGGCGTGGCACTCTTCAGGCCGGATGCGCCAAGCCCCGCAGTGAGCAGGTCGTTGCTTACGCCGTCGTAATGGGTGTGACTGATTTCGCCCTGGAGAAACGATGGGCGCACATTCGGCTGCCCGCGCCCCTCGCTAATGCCGCGATCGGCACTGAGCTGCGCCGTATCGCCCGTGGTTGTAGCACTGTCGCCGTTGCATCCCTGGAGCCCCGCGAGCGCAAGGCCCGCGAGCACGCAGCCGAGCATCCGTCCTCTTGATTCCATGGTCCTCTCCCTTTTGTCGTTATGGCATTCCGTGCCCGAGACCGGACCAAAAACCGTAAGCAACGTGCACCCGTCCGCCTCAGGCACAACTTCCCGGCACGGCCCGTCGGGACCGGCCGCGAATTTCAGTGTCCTGCGTGCACGTTTCGGAAAAGTTAGACCATGGGGGCCGGCGGTCTACCCCGGATGGGGTGAAAGTTCAGTGACCGCCAATCAGGTGCGGGAGCTCGCGCGGGTCCACATTGCCGCCAGACAGAATCACGCCCACC
>JASFMS010000374.1:0-3406 GCA_050117435.1 Ectothiorhodospiraceae bacterium
TAGGCCAGGCCATAGAAGTACACGTCGCAGGACTGGGCAATGGCCTGTTTGAGGTCGACGCTGCCGTGACCCCAGCGCTTCCAGTCGCGCCAGCGGTGATCCACGCCCGGAAGGGTGTAGTAGCCCCGGCAGTCGATGGTCTGATCGGGTGTGCGGACACCGTCCGCCAGTCCGGCGAGGCCGATGAACGGCTTCACGGTCGAGCCGGGAGGGTACTGCCCGCGCAGGGCCCGGTTGAAAAGAGGGTTGTCCTTTCGGGTCTGCAGCGAGCGGTAGTCGTCCACGCCGATACCGTTGACGAACAGATTGGGATCGAACGTGGGATTGCTGGCGAAGGCGAGAATCTCTCCGCTTTTTGGCTGAATGGCCACCACGGCGCCGCTGTAGTCCGCCAGCGCCTGTTCGGCAACCTTCTGCAGGCGCATGTCGAGGGTCAGATAAAGGTCCTTGCCCGGAGTCGGCGCATCCCGCTCCAGCGTGCGCAATACGCGGCCCATGGCATTGGTTTCAACGCGCTCGACGCCGACGCGGCCGTGAAGCGTCTTCTCGTAGTACTTCTCGATCCCCGTCTTGCCGATGTGGCTGGAACCCTGATACTGCCCGGCATCCACCTTCTGCAGTTCCCGCTCGTTGATGCGGCCCACATAGCCGATGGCGTGAACGCCCTCCGCGCCCAGCGGGTACTCGCGGGTGAGGTGGGCTTTGATGTCGATGCCGGGAAAGCGGTGCCGGTTGACCGCCAGGCGCGCCACTTCCTTCTCGGTGAGCTGGAGCTTCAGCGGGATCTCCTGGAAACGGCGCTGGCGCCGGAGTTGCTCATGGAAGCGCTCGAGATCCGTCTGTCGCAGCTCAACGATGTCTTCCAGCTGCTTGAGCGTCGCCTCCATGTCCGGAACCTGTTCCGGTGTGACCATCAGCCGGTACGCCGGGCGATTGTCGGCCAGCAGTGTGCCGTTGCGGTCGTAGATGAGGCCGCGGGTGGGTGGAATCGCCACCAGACGGACCCGGTTGTTCTGCGAGAGGGTGCTGTAATGCTGGTAACCGGCCACCTGCAGCTGGCCGAGCCGGCCCATGAGTACCCCGATCAGGGCCACCACGCCCGCCATTGCGAGCAGCAGTCGACGGTTTATCAGTCGTGACTCGCGTTGAGGGTCCTTGATGTACTGGAATTCCGCCATGGGCTACTGCACCCGGTAGCGGCGCCGGATCTCCCGCATGAGAATGAAGATGACCGGCCACACGACGGTGCCGGAAACGGCCGGCAGCCAGAATTCCCAGTCGCCGCTTGGACTGCCGATGATCCCGCGTATCCACAGAAGCACCAGGCGTACCACCAGCAGCAGTACGAGCACCGCCAGGGCCTGCTGCCAGAGCGGGTAGACGCGGATCCGCTGGTGAAGCCGCAGAGTCAGATAGGCCACCAACGCGAAGGCCAGCGCGTGCGCGCCCAGCAAACTGCTCTGCAACGCGTCCTGGAACAGTCCCACCAGCCAGGCAATGCCGACCCCCACTCGCTGGGGAAGAGCCATGCACCAGTAAATGAGTACCAGAACCGCCCATTCGGGGCGCGCCAGCTCACCCCATTCCGGCAGCGGTATGATGGTCAGGGTAAGGCCCATCAGGATGGTGAAGACGATTACCCAGCCGCCCCGGTGCCGGACGACCGTCATGAACTGGGTTCCTCCGTCGCGCTGCCCGCGGGGTCACCCGATGGCGGATCCTCGGGGCTTGCCAGACGCAGCGAATCGTCCTCACGGCGTACCAGCAGCACCTCCTGGAGTCGATCCAGGGCGCCGGTGGGGGTTGCTGATACCCGGGCAAATGCCCGGCCCGGATCGGTATTCACCTTGTCCACCCGCGCCACGGGATAACCGGCCGGGAAACGCCCGCCCAACCCGGAGGTGACGAGCAGGTCGCCGGCGCGGATGTCCGTGTTGTTCGGCAGACTGCTGAGGTCCAGGCGATGCAGGTTGCCGGTGCCCACGGCGATGGCGCGCACACCGTTGCGATTGACCTGTACCGGCAGGCCGTGGCTCGGGTCCGTTATCAGACGCACCGTGGCCGTGAAAGGCCCGACGCGATCTACCTGGCCGACGACACCGTTGGCATCCAGGACCGGCTGGCCGCGGTAGACCTGATCGCTGGCGCCTTTGTCGATCTGGATGAGGTGGGTATACGGATCAAGGTCCACCCGCAGCAGCTCGGCGATGAGTACGGACTCGCCGACCTCGTAGGCCGAATCCAGCAGACCCCGCAGGCGAATGTTTTCCACCTCCAGGGCGTCGAGCTTCTGCAGGCGTGCTTCGTAGAGGAGCTGTTGGGCGCGCAGCCGGGCATTCTCCTCCATCAGCTCGCGCCGGGATGAGAATTGGCGACTGATCGCGCCGCCGAATTCGGCAGGGAAGTTTGCGGCAACGCGAATCGGATAGACGGCCGCGGAGAGCGTATAGCGCACCGGCTGAAGCAGCTGGTCACGATGGTCCACGGTCATGAGCACCAGCGACACGAGTGCCGCCAGCACTACCCGTGCCGTGACCGATGGGCCTTGTGAGAACAGCGGTTTAATGGCGACACCCCGCGCCAGTGAACATCAGTGCCGAGCATCAGCGCCCTTCGGTTTCCGCGATCCGCGCTCGCCCCGCAGGCTCACTGTCGGAACCGCGGAAAAGGGGCACTTTCGATACTCGAAACTGGTACCAACCATACCTGCAACGGCCCGCCGCAGTCCGCGAGCCGTTTCGCATTTGCGTTACCGGTTGTTCAGCGTTTTCCTCAGGGTGGCTCGGGTTGGACTACTCGCTGACGAAGAGGTCCGTTCCCCGCTCGTCCATCAGCTCCAGTGCCCGGCCGCCGCCCCGTGCCACGCAGGTCAGAGGATCGTCGGCGATCACCACCGGCAGACCGGTCTCTTCCATGAGCAGGCGGTCAATGTTGCGCAGCAGCGCCCCACCGCCGGTGAGGACGATTCCGCGCTCGGCCACGTCCGCGCCGAGCTCGGGTGGAGTCTGCTCCAGGGCCGTCTTCACCGCGCCGACAATGCCGGAGAGCGGCTCCTGAAGCGCTTCAAGGATTTCGTTGCTGTTCAGGGTGAAACTGCGCGGAACACCCTGGGCCAGGTTGCGTCCCTTCACCTCCAGTTCCCGAACCTCCGTGCCGGGAAATGCGGTGCCGATTTCGTGCTTGATGCGCTCGGCGGTGGCTTCACCGATAAGAATGCCGTAATTCCGCCTTACATAGTTGATTATGGCCTCGTCGAAACGGTCGCCGCCGATACGTACCGACGCCGAATAGACGATGCCATTGAGTGACAGCACGGCCACCTCGGAGGTTCCGCCGCCGATGTCCAGCACCATCGAGCCGCGCGCCTCGTCCACCGGCATGTTGGCTCCGATGGCCGCCGCCATGG
>JASFMS010000375.1:0-3394 GCA_050117435.1 Ectothiorhodospiraceae bacterium
GCCGGAGAACGCTTTCAACATCTGCACCTTCTGGTTCATCGATGCCCTGGACGCCATCGGCCGCGGCGAGGAAGCGCGGGAGCTGTTTAGCAACATGCTGGAGCACCGCACCGCCCTGGGCCTGCTGTCCGAGGATCTGGACACCGAGACGGGTGAACTCTGGGGTAACTTCCCCCAGACTTACAGCATGGTGGGATTGATCAATTCCGCCATGCACCTGAGCAGGAGCTGGGAAGAGGCATTCTGACGCCGACCCGGCCGGTTACGGCCCCGGCCGGGACCGTTGAGAAAGCGCCACACAACGCCGGCAAGGGAGCAGCGTATGGCACGACTGGTTGTCGTCTCCAATCGCGTACCCGACCCGAGCGCCGGCGAGGCCCGCGCCGGCGGGCTGGCTGTCGCTCTTCAGGGCGCTCTGGACGAACACGGCGGGCTGTGGTTCGGGTGGGACGGGCGGGTATCCCAGGGGCCGGTCACACGCCCGAAGGTCGTGCGGGACGGAAACACGGACTACGCCACCCTGCCGCTGTCGCGGAAGGATTACGACAACTACTACCTGGGCTATTCCAACGAGGTCCTCTGGCCGGTCTTCCACTTCAACCTGGGCGCAATGGACTTCCAGCGCGTCTTCCTGCAGGCCTATCAGCGCGTAAACGCGCTGTTTGCCGACGCACTGACGCCGCTGCTGGAAGGCGACGAGACCGTCTGGATTCATGACTACCATCTGATTCCCCTGGGCCGCGAACTGAGAGAGCGCGGGGCCAATCAAAGCATGGGGTTCTATCTGCACATCCCCTTCCCAAGCTACGACCTGATCCGTGCGATGCCGGGGTTTCGCGGACTCCTTCACGACCTCTGCCAATACGATCTGATCGGCTTTCAAACGGAAAACGACCGCAGCGCGTTCGAGGAATCGGTGGTTCAGGCAATGAACGGGGTGCTCGAACAGCCCGGCGTACTGCGCTTCGGTGCCCGGCACTTGCGAACGGGCGTCTATCCGGTGGGAGTCGATGTGGAAGAGATCGGCGACCTGGCGCTGCAGTCCGCACGGACCCCCCGGGTTCGCCGGCTCGTTCAGGGGCTGGGCGACCGCGACCTGGTGGTGGGCGTGGACCGTCTCGACTATTCGAAGGGTCTGCCAAACCGATTTCGCGCCTATGAGGCAGCGCTTCGAAACTACCCGGAACTCCGGGGCCGTACAGTCTTCATGCAGATCGCCAGTCCGTCGCGCAGTGCCATTCCCGAATACAAGACCCTGCGACGGCAGCTGGAAGGGCTCTGTGGGCACATCAACGGGACCTACGCCGATCTGGACTGGGTGCCCATGCACTACCTCCATCGCACCTTTTCCCGGGATTCGCTCATGGGACTGTACCGCAGCGCCCATGCCGCTCTGGTGACCCCGCTGCGCGACGGCATGAACCTGGTCGCCAAGGAATTCGTCGCCGCCCAGGACCCGGAGGACCCGGGCGTACTGGTTCTCTCCGAGCTCGCCGGTGCCGCCCATGAACTCACCGGCGCCATCCAGGTCAATCCCTACGACGTGGATGCCATCGCCATGGCGCTGCACGAGGCCATACAGATGCCCCTGGACGAACGGCGGCGACGCTATGAGAGCATGTACGAGACACTCACGAACAACAGCATTCTGCAGTGGCGGCGGCGTTACCTGAGCGATCTCGCGGAGAGCCGCTGCGCCACCGGGCTGGGCAAATGACAGCGCCGACGAACCCAACGGATAGCAGTGACAGTCCACACCGAGACCGATGACCTTCAACACCTGGTGAGCGTACTGCCGAACACTCTCCAGGCCGCCGTTCTGCCGCTTTCCGGCGAGCAGCTGGTGGAGATCGTGCTTGATCTCGGCCGCCGCCCCCAGGCACGCCTGGTGAACGCGGCGGTCCACCTCGCGGAAGAGCCGGTGACGCGGGCGGATCTGGAACGCATTGTCGGCAGGTTGGGTCGCTTCACGGCGGACAACCGGGCCGGCATCGAGGGCACCCTCCACCGCATCGCCGCCATCCGCAACCGCGGCGGCGACATCATCGGCCTCACGCTGAGGGTGGGACGCGCCGTGTTCGGTACGGTGGACGCCGTACGGGATCTGGTGGAAGACGGCCGGAGCGTGCTCCTGCTGGGTCGCCCCGGCGTGGGCAAGACTACCCGCCTGCGGGAGATGGCCCGCGTCCTCGCCGACGAGTGCGGACGCCGGGTGGTCATCGTGGATACCTCCAACGAGATTGCCGGCGACGGGGACGTGCCCCACCCCGCCATCGGCGACGCCCGGCGCATGCAGGTGCCCCACCCCGAACATCAGCACGCGGTGATGATCGAGGCCGTGGAGAACCACATGCCCGAGGCCATCATCGTCGACGAGATCGGTACCGCCGCGGAGACCCTCGCCGCACGAACCATTGCCGAACGCGGTGTGCAACTCATCGGCACCGCTCACGGCACCACCCTGGAGAACCTGATCCTCAACCCCACCCTGGCCGACCTGGTGGGCGGCGTGCAGACGGTGACCCTCAGCGACGAGGAGGCGCGGGCGCGCGGCACGCAGAAAACGGTCAGCGAACGGCGCGGGCCGCCCACATTCGATGCGGTGGTAGAGATCGTCGACCGGGATCGGGTGGTGGTCCACCGGGATACCGCGCGCGCGGTGGACGCGCTGCTCCGGGGCATTTCACCGAAAGGAGAACTTCGCGGCACCGCGGCGGCCAACGAGAAAGCCGAAACAGCCTCGGCACTGCAAACCGGCGTCGAGGCCGCGGAGCAGGCGCCCGTTGCACCCGCAACGCTGAGCCAGCCGGAGCGCGGAAGCGAACGGCTCGTGCGGATCTTCCCGTACGCCATAAGCCGGGATTCCGTGGAAAAGGTGATCCGCGATCTGCGCCTGAACGCCCGAACCGTCGACCGCGCCGAACGGGCGGATCTTTTCATCGCACTGCGTTCCCGCTCGGAGGATCGGCGGCTCACCCGGCTGCTGGAAGCCACCGGCGCCCCCCTGCATCAGGTCAAACGAAACACCACGGCCCAGATCCGGCGCTGCCTGCGGGACGTCTTCAACGTCGTCCCCGGCCTGCGCGACGAAGCCGTGGACGCTGCCGCCCGGGAGGCCGAACGCGCCGCCCACCAGGTAATCTCCGAAGGGGTAGCAGTCGAGCTGTCCCCACGCTCCGCGCCCATCAGAAAGATGCAGCACCGCATCGCCATGCGCCACCGGCTGCTTGCCGAGAGCGAGGGAAGCGATCCGGAAAAGCATCTGGTAATACAACCGCCGGAGGGTGAGGGACTGAAGGACTGAGGACTGAGGACTGAGGACTGAGGACTGAGGCAGAATAGCGCTACCTGACTGATTATCAGGTGTTTTTTATGTGCTTCCTTTGCTCGGGCC
>JASFMS010000376.1:0-3392 GCA_050117435.1 Ectothiorhodospiraceae bacterium
TTATCTGATGCTTACGTTCCATCGCTCGTTCTCCTCATGAAGGCCTCGTGCTCCTCTGCCATGGCCTCGACGCTTAGCAGTATGACCTCGATTTCCTCGGTGATTTCCTCCTGGCGGAACTGGTTGCGCTGGCGGCGAAGGCCTTCGGTCCGCTCGTCCAGGCGGTCCAGCGCGGCCTCCAGGTGGCTGGTGCGGGCCTGGGATTCGGCGAGGAGGGAAGTGATGAGAATCCCCTCGAGGACGCACCGCAGATATTCGTCAACCAGCGCCTCCAGGAAATCGCGCGGGGCGAGATTCAGAACCGGCGGGTCCGCATGTGCCTGCGCCGGTGGCGAGTCACGGTAGGGTGGGAAAATGGGTTCCGCGGTCGGTTGTTCCTGACCCGGTTGCTGGTACAGGGCAGCGACGTGCAATGGGCCGTATTCCTTCGCCGCGCGTCCAAGAGCGGCAACGACCTGCGCCAGGACACCCTCCACGTCCTCCGCGACGCCGGGTCCGTCCACGGTGGCCAGCAGACGCGGATCGTCCCGCAGCTCCCGGCAGAGCCTCTCTCCGACCCCCAGGACCAGCGGATGGGTTTCAGCATCGGTCTCCCCGGCGCGTTGCAGCAACCGTCGGTTGAAGTCGCCGATGAAGCCGCGCTGCGAGCCCACGACCAGCAGAACGGCCGTCCGGGGCGTCGGGGGAAGCAGGCCGGGATGGAAGCTGCGGAAATCGGTGGCGGCCTCGGCGATGGTGTCGATGACGGCCTGATGGTGGTGGGCGTGGCGCGCCAGCTTGCGGGTTTCCAGAACGGAGAGGGTCTTCAGGCTGCCGAGGATGTCACTCAGGTCGCCGAGGGTGCGAAGCCGTTCGTCGAGCTCGCGGCGGGCGGTCATTCCGAAGCCTCGCCTTTCATAGTCAGCCAGTCCCGCACCTTGCCGCGCCATTGCTCCGGGTCGCTGTCCAGGTTCAGACCGGAGCCCTGCCACTGTCCCTGAAGCTGCTCCAGAAGCGCCGGCACATCCTCCGGGTCCCTGTCGTCGAGCAGTCCTTCGTTGAACGCCGTCATCCAGGCCAGCTGAAAAGCCGGCGGCAGCGGCGAGAGCCGATCCTGTTTCAGCACTTCCCTCAGTATTCGGCCGCGTTGCATGCGCTTCGCCATGGTGCTCTCGAGACGAGCCCCGAAGCGGGTGAACATCTCCATTTCCAGGAACTGGAGATAGTCCAGCTTCAATCGGCCGGCGGCCTTCTTCATGGCTTCGTGCTGTGCCTTTCCGCCGATGCGCGAAACGGAGCGCGGAACGTCGATGGCCGGCCGGAATCCCGAGGCGAACAGCTCGGCGTCCAGATAGATCTGGCCGTCGGTGATGGAGATGAGGTTGGTCGGTATGTACGCGGCGATTTCTCCCTGCTGCGTCGCCACGATGGGGAGCGCGGTCATGCTGCCCCCGCCGTGGGCGGCGTCCAGGTGAGTCGCGCGCTCGAGCAGCCGCGCGTGGAGATAGAAGATATCGCCTGGGTAGGCCTCCCGCCCCGGTGGACGGCGGAGCAGCAGGGATAGCTCGCGATAGGCGGCGGCGTGGGTGCTCAGATCGTCGTAGACCACCAGCGTATGGCGTCCGCGGTACATGAATGCCTCCGCCACCGCACAGCCGGCGAACGGTGCCAGATACTTCATGCCGGGGAGCGCGCTGGCCTCGGCGACCACTACACACGTGTAGTCCATGGCGCCGTGGTCGCGCAGGGTTTCGACGGTATTGAGTATGGCCGAGCGCTTCTGCCCGACAAGCACGTAAACGCAGAGGACGTCGTCGCCGCGCTGGCTGATCACTGCGTCCAGCGCCAGGCTGGTCCGCCCAAGACCCTCGTCGCCGATGAGCAGCTGGCGTTGGCCCCGGCCGATGGGAATCATGGTGTCGACGATCTTGCAGCCGGTGTAGAGGGGGCTTCTGACGAAATCCCGGTTGGCCACCGGAGGCGACTTGTGCTCCAGGCGGCGACGACTGTGGCAGGCCGGCGCGTCGCCTCCATCGAGAGCGTGGCCCAGGGGATCGATGACTCTTCCCAGCAGCTCGTCCCCCACGGGCAGGCTCAGTTGGCGGCCCGTGAGCTGCACCGCGGTGCCGGCGGTGAGTTCCGGACCCTCGGACAGCAGAATCGCGCCCACGCGGTTCTCGTTGAGCTGGAACACCAGCCCCTCGCTGCCGTCGTCGAACTCCAGGATTTCCTCCATGGCCGCGGAAGGAAGCCCGGACACCCAGGCGATGCCGTCGCCCACGGATTCCAGGCGCCCGAGCTCGGCCACCCGCGCGCCCGGGCGATAATCGTCCAGGGTGCGCCGCAACCGCTGGACCACGTCGGTGGAGTGCCCGGCGTCATTCATGGTCGTGCGCCGCCTCGGCAAAGAAGCGCAGCTCATCGCGCAGGTTGCCCTCCAGCGCCCAGCCACCGCCATCCATGCGTATGCCGGCCATCAGTTCAGCGTCCTCCCGAAAACGCCATTGTCGCTGCTGATCTCCGGTCGCCTCGTCCAGGGCCCGCCGCAGCGCCTGGCGGGTCTCCTCGCTCAACGGATAGGCGCTGGTGACCCGTACGTTGCCATTGGCGGCGGAAAGGCGTTCCCGTGCTTCCGGACCAAGATTCGGAATATCCTCCAGAACCATGGTTATCAGCTGGGCCTCCAGTTCCGGTCCGGCCACCCGCGCCAGCAGGCGGGACAGGAATCGGGTGGCCTGCTGCGCTAACGCCTGTTCCGTCTGCGCCCGGGTCTCCTCCAGGCGGCGTTCGTTGACAACGCGCGCCTTTTCCCGCTCGCGTTCAAGGTCGGCGTTCAGCGCCTGGAGCCTCGCTTCCCGCTCGGCGGCGATTTCCTGTTCCAGCTCTCGTCGCGCGCGGGCTCTTTCCTCCTCCCACTCGTCCAGACGCCGGCGATAGCGCGTTTCCATGGACTCCGCTTCGCGGGCGCGGGATTCGGCCTGCTCCAGAGTCTGGCGCACCGACTCCCGCCGTCGCTCGATCACCGCGCGCACGGGTTTGTACAGAAAGTGCTGGAGTATCCACACCAGAACAACGAAATTGATGAGCTCCAGCGCGAACGTGGACCAGTTCAGCGTCACGCCGTCACCTCAGCAGGTATTCCAGCAGCGGGTTGCGGAAAAGCACGATCAGCACGATCACCAGGCAGTAGATGGCCAGGGATTCGATCATGGCCAGGCCGATGAACAGCGTGCGGGAAATGGACCGTTCCGATTCCGGCTGCCGGGCCAGCGCGTCAAGTGCCTGGCCGATCGCCCGGCCCATGGCGGCCGCCGGCATCATCACACCGATGGCGATGGCGAGCACCGAGGCAACGGTGGACGCGGTGGTGAACCAGGTCATATCGGACATGACTACTGGGCTTCCTTCTGTGT
>JASFMS010000377.1:0-3391 GCA_050117435.1 Ectothiorhodospiraceae bacterium
TGCGCTACGTGTTGGACAAGGTGGACATGGTGCTGATCATGTCCGTCAACCCGGGATTCGGCGGTCAGAAATTCATTCCCATGGCCCTGGAAAAGCTTCGCGAGGCCCGGGAGATCATCGACGCCAGCGGGCGGGAGATCCGTCTGGAGGTGGACGGCGGAATCAAGACGGACAACATCGCCGAGGTGGCTCAGGCCGGCGCCGACACCTTCGTGGCGGGGTCCGCCATTTTCGGCGCCGAGGACTACGGCAATGTCATCGGCACCATGCGCGAGAAGCTGGCGGGGGTCTCACGCCGATGATCCCGCGCCGCCCCGGTGCCGTGCTCTTCGATCTGGACGGCACGCTGGTGGACAGCGCGCCGGATCTGGCTCAGGCGGTGAATGCCATGCTCCGGGCGCTGGACCGGGAGACCGCTGCGGAGGACGACGTCCGTGCCTGGGTGGGCAATGGTGCGCGCCGGCTCGTGATGCGCGCTCTCACCGGATCGTTCGACGAGGAGCCGGAGACCGTATTGCTCAATCGGGCTCTGGCCTTGTTCTTCGATTTCTATGCCGAGCATCTGTGCGAGCGCAGCGCCCTTTACCCGGGCGTGCGGGACTGCCTGGAAACGCTCGCCTCGGATCGCGTACCCCTGGCGGTGGTTACCAACAAACCGACCCGCTTCACAGGCCCGCTGCTGGCGGCGCTCGGGGTGGAGGGCTACTTTCACGCTCTGGTGAGCGGGGATACGCTGACGGTGAAGAAACCGGACCCGGCGCCGCTGCGGCACGCCGCCAACCTCTGCAAGGTGGACGCCGAACGCTGCGTGATGGTCGGCGATTCCATGGCCGACCTCCGGGCCGCGCGGGAGGCGAATATGCCCATGGTCTGCGTCAGCTACGGGTACCACCTCGGCGGCGATGTCTTTGACGCCGGCCCCGACCTGGTGGTAGACAATCTCTCTGGTCTTTTTGGAAACGACGACTCCACCGATGCGCAACAAGGTTACCGCTAGCGTCTGCCCCCGCCCGGGCCAGCGATGGCGTCCCTGAACAAGGGAGCGCGCCCTCGTTTGTCCGCAGACTTTTTCCTGGTGGTGACCAATGGATCGACAAGAATTCTATTCCCTGGGTGAGGCCGGCTATAACCGGGTCCCGCTGGTGCGCGAGGTGCTGGCGGATCTGGATACGCCGCTGTCCACCTATCTCAAGCTTGCCAATCGGCCCTACACCTATCTCTTCGAATCCGTACAGGGTGGTGAGAAGTGGGGGCGTTATTCCATCATCGGCCTCCCGTGCCGCACGCAGATCCGTGTCTCCGGTCATCAGGTGGAGATTCTGACCGACGGCGAGACGGTTTCCCGGGAAGAGGTGGATGACCCGCTGGCCTGGATCGAGGCGTACCACGAGCGGGTGAAATCCGCCCCCTCGCCGGACTTCCCGCACATGCCCCGCTTTCTGGGCGGGCTGGTCGGGTATTTCGGCTACGATACCGTGCGCTACGTGGAAAGACGGCTGGGCGAGTGTCCCAACCCTGATCCACTCGGGGTGCCGGACATCCTCTTCATGGTTTCCGAAGAGGTGCTGGTGTTCGACAACCTGGCCGGCAATCTCTACCTGGTGGTGAACGCCGCCCCGGCGGAAGCGGAAGCCTTCGAGCGCGGCCAGGCGCGGCTGGACGAGCTCACCGAGCAGCTGCGCACCGAGGCGCTCCGTTACCGCACCACCCAACCGCCCCGCGAGGTGATGGAAGAGGATTTCACCTCCAATTTCACCCAGGACGAGTTCGAGGCGGCGGTGGAGCGGATCCGACGGTACATCGTCGACGGGGACTGCATGCAGGTGGTTCCCTCCCAGCGCATGACCGCGGACTTCAAGGCCAAGCCCCTGGATCTTTACCGGGCCCTGCGCTGCACGAACCCGTCGCCGTACATGTTCTACCTGGACCTCGGTGACTTTCACATCGTCGGTTCCTCGCCGGAAATCCTGGTGCGGCTGGAGGAAGGCGAGATCACGGTCCGGCCGCTGGCCGGCACCCGGCGCCGGGGCGCCAGCGAGCAGGAGGACCGGGCGCTGGAGCAGGAGCTGCTGGCCGACCCCAAGGAGCTGGCCGAGCATCTCATGCTCATCGATCTCGGCCGCAACGACATCGGTCGGGTCAGCGAAACCGGCAGCGTGGAGGTGACCGACCGCATGACCGTGGAGCGCTACTCCCACGTCATGCACATCGTCTCCAACGTCAGCGGCCGACTCCGTGAGGGGCTCGGCCCCATGGACGCCCTGCGTGCCACGTTCCCCGCGGGAACCCTGTCCGGCGCGCCCAAGATCCGCGCCATGGAAATCATCGACGAAGTGGAGACGGTGAAACGCGGCGTCTACTCGGGCGCGGTGGGCTATCTGTCCTGGTCAGGCAATATGGACACCGCCATCGCCATTCGCACCGCCGTGGTCAAGGACGGGCGCGTCCACGTCCAGGCCGGCGCGGGCGTGGTACACGACTCCGTGCCGGCGCTGGAGTGGGAGGAGACCCTGAACAAGGGAAGGGCACTGTTTCGCGCCGTCGCCATGGCGGAAGCCGGACTGGACAGCTAGGGCCAGCGCTGCCCGGCAGGGCGCGTGGGCTCGGAGGACTCGGCCATGCTGCTGATGATCGACAACTACGACTCGTTTACGTACAACCTGGTTCAGTACCTGGGGGAGCTGGGGGCGGAGGTCGTCGTCTACCGCAACGACGCCATTACCGTCGAGGAAATCGAAAAGCTCGCACCGGAGCGCATCGTCATCTCGCCCGGACCCTGCACGCCCAACGAGGCGGGCATCTCGCTGGCGGTGGTGGAGCGCTTCGCCGGGCGGCTGCCGCTTCTCGGCGTCTGCCTGGGTCACCAGGCCATCGGGCAGGCCTTCGGCGCCAGGGTGGTCCACGCCGGCCGGGTAATGCACGGCAAGACGTCTGACGTGTATCACCGCAACGTGGGCGTGTTTGCCGGCCTGGACAATCCCATGGAGGCGACTCGCTATCACTCGTTGGTGCTGGAGAAATCCAGCCTGCCCGAGTGTTTCGAGGTTACCGCCTGGACGCAGAACGACGACGGCAGCATGGAGGAGATCATGGGGGTTCGGCACCGCCACCTCGACGTGGAGGGCGTCCAGTTCCACCCGGAGTCCATCCTCACCCATGCCGGCCACGACCTGTTGCGCAACTTTCTCGCGCGCCCGGCGCGCGCGGCCTGACCCCGGCGAAGCGAGGACGGAACAACCATGGACATGCAAGGCGCCATTCGCGCGGTAATCGATCGCAGCGATCTCTCCCACGCCGAGATGGCCGAGGTAATGCGGACCATCATGACCGGCGACGCCACGCCCTCGCAGATCGGCGGGTTCCTGGTCGGGCTGCAGATGAAGGGGGAAAC
>JASFMS010000378.1:0-3385 GCA_050117435.1 Ectothiorhodospiraceae bacterium
AGCGAGCGCGGTACAACAAGGGCATTGTCCTCGGCATCCAGCTCCAGATCCCCGTCCCATGCCTCGCGGTAGGCCTCCGCCAGCTCATTGCGCCGCGGATCCGTCTCCAGGCGAACCGTTACGGGCACGACCTCCCGCCGCGTCAGCCACCGCACGTAGCCGAGCCAGGAAACGAGCACGCTGTCCACAAGATGGCGACGCAGCTCCGGCTCCGGAAACGCGCAGTGCCAGCGCACCGCCACGCGCTCACCCCCGGGCTCGACGCTGGTCACCCCCATATCGCCTACCAGCGGCTCGTAACGCGGCATGCGCTCCACGACCTCACCCAGGGTGGGGCAGCTCATGGCCATGTACTCCAGAACGTGGTACTGCCCAGGCTGGATGTGACGGGCACTGCGCACACCGAACAGTGGATCCCCGGCCGCATCGATCAACCGCTGCAGCAGGGCGCCGAATACCGCCACCGGCAACCGCCGCCCGGACTCGGCGAAGGTGAGCGCTTCAAGGCCGGACTGCTCCAACAGTGCCCGCGTCTCCACCCCCTGCGACTCGGCATAGCGCACATAGTGTGTCAGCGCCGCCGCCGAAACCGTCCCCTCCATTTACGTCCCCCAAAATCGAAAAGTCGCGCCCGCCCCGTTCGCATTCTCGTCAACCCGCGCCGTCGCAGCAGCGCGCGCTGGCGCCCGCGGGTCCGCAGGTCGCGGGGCTTTTTTGGAGACCGGAGTCCCCCGTTTGGAATATTAACCAGCAGAGAACCGTGGCTCTGTGTCCTGTGTCCCAGGATTGGCACGAAACTTGGTAGGGTTGGTGGACACACGCGGGTGTCTTATACTCCCGCTCTTCCCGGCCGGGATGGCGGAACTGGTAGACGCGCCGGACTCAAAATCCGGTTCTGGCGACAGAGTGTGGGTTCGAGTCCCACTCCCGGCACCAATTACCTGTGACCAGACGCCGCCCCGCCCGCATCAGCGTACGTGGGCAACCTCCTGCCCCAGCATTTCCGCGGTGACCAGCACCACGCCTCCGTCGGAGACGTAGAACCGCCGGCGGTCCGCCTCCGGGTCCTCGCCGATCACGGTGCCGGCGGGGATTCGGCAGCCTTCGTCGATGACGCAGCGACGGATTCGACAACGCTCGCCCACCACCACATCCGGGAGGATGACAGCGTCGCGCACCTCGGCGCCGGGGCGCACCACCACCTGGGAGAACAGCAGCGAGTGACGGACCTCCGCGCCCTCGATGATGTTGCCCCCGGAGACCATGGATTCCGAGGCGCGGCCGGAACCCTCGGCGGTGTCGATAAACTTCGCCGGCGGCAGCTGGGCCTGATACGTCCATATCGGCCACTGCTCGTCGTAGATGTCCAGCTCCGGGTCACGGCCCACCAGCTCGAGGTTGGCCTCGAAGAACGCATCCACGGTGCCCACGTCCCGCCAGTAGGGCTGCATCCCGGTCTGCGGATCGGCATAGGGGTAGGCCACGACGCGGTCCCTGGCGATGGCGGCGGGGATGATGTCGCGGCCGAAATCCCGGGAGGAGTCGATGTCCTCGGCGTCCGCGCGCAGCCGCTCGAACAGGTACTCGCGGTTGAACACGTAGATCCCCATGGACACGAGGGCCTTGTCCGGCGCCCCCGGAACCGGCTCCGGCTCCGGCGGCTTCTCCGTGAAGCGCAGCACCCGACTGCTCTCATCCACGGTCATCACCCCGAAGGATCGGGCCCGCTCCCGGGCCATCTCCACGCAGCCCACGGTCATGTCGGCGCCCGCCTCCACGTGGTGCGCGATCATGGTGCCGTAGTCCATCTTGTAGACATGGTCGCCGGCGAGCACGAGAACGTAGCTGGGCGCGTGGGCCTTGATGATGTCGATGTTCTGGTGGATGGCGTCTGCGGTTCCGGCGAACCACAACGGCTTGTCCAGCCGCTGCTGGGCGGGGACGATCTCCACGAACTCGCCGAACTCACCGCGCAGGAAGCCCCAGCCCCGCTGCACGTGCTGGATCAGCGAGTGCGCCTTGTACTGGGTGACCACCTCGATCCGGCGAATGCCGGAATTGATGCAGTTGGACAGCGGAAAATCGATGAGCCGGAACTTGCCGCCGAACGGCACGGACGGCTTGGTGCGCCAGTCCGTCAGGCTAGCCAGCCGGCCGCCGCGCCCGCCGGCGAGGATAATGGCGAGCGTATCGCGGGTAAGTCGGCTGACGAATCGGGGATTGCGCTCAAGGTACATCGGGGCGCTCCGGTGCAACTGCGCTGGACGAAGACTCCCGTCGGGGAGGTGCGACACGTTCACCCGACCTCGGTACGGACTCACCGCACACTCGCGGTACGCCGGGCGGCGCCCAAAGCATACTGGGCAGCCGCTGCCCTGCCAATCGACACTGCCGCCGCCAGCGCCGAACATCGGCGGGCCGATCCACGTCGAAGCTGGGCGCCAGCTCCCGCCATCGAATCCCTTGCGCGCGCAGACGGCGCCGCGTAACCCGCATCACCTCGGCGCTGCCCCAGGGCACCGCCTGAAACAGGCCCGGGACGGGCCGTCGCAATCCCACCAGCGCATAGCCGCCGTCTTCCGCGGGCACGAACACCGCGTCCACACCCAAGTCAAGTTCCTGAAAGGCCTGATGAATGCTCGCCGGTGTCAGCGCGGGGCAGTCCCCGCCCATGATGCAGGCCGCGCGGGCGCCGACGAGAGACCGGCGCAGGGCACGATCCATTCGGCGGCCAAGGTCGCCCGGAGGTTGCACTCGCACCGGGATACCGTGGCAGCCGGCCAACGACCTCAGCCGCGGGTGGCGATTCGGCGATGCCCACAGCTGCAGCTGGACACCGCCGACGGCGGCCGCATTCCTCAGCGTATGATCCAGCAGGTTGGCATAGATCCGCGCCGCCCCCCGGGAACCATAAGCGCCGGCAAGGCGCGTCTTCACCCGCCCGGCCACCGGCGCCTTGGCGAACACCAGCAAACGCCTGGGCAGCGGCTGATTCATGATTGCCCTTCGCCCGGCGCGGCCCGACGGTAATACCGGCGATACAGGGCCGCCGCATCGACGCCGAGAAAGTACGCCAGCCGCAGCGACCACATCAGGGCGATGGTTCGCCAGACTCCATCGCTTTCCCAACGCCGGCTGGAGGTAACAAGGGGCCCCCGCAGACACGCAGGCCGGGAAATCCGGCGCAGGCGGCGGGAGATCTCCACGTCCTCCATCAATGGCTGTTCCGGGAACCCGCCCACGCGGCGAAAGGCCGCCGCCGTGACGAAGATGCCCTGGTCGCCGGTGGCGATTCCGGTCCAGCGCGAACGCAGATTCATAAGACGCGCGACCATGCGCAGCGGCCAGCCCGTACCGGATAGTCTGACGTCGAATCGTCCCCAAC
>JASFMS010000379.1:0-3379 GCA_050117435.1 Ectothiorhodospiraceae bacterium
CCTCTGAACGCACACCGGCGAATGAGCGATTGCGTCCCTGTCTCAACGCGGGTTCCGGTGCGCGCGGCGCACCCTACGGGAAAGGGCCGCCGAGTCCAATGGGCAGGGGCGTCGCGCACTCAGTCCTTCCCATTTTCTTGACCATGGTCAACCGCAGCGTAATTAGTTCACAGTCGTGGCATTGCTCCGAACAACAAGCCGCTACAATCGGGCTCACTTTTTTCCGCATCCGCCTACGGGAGGGATACACAGATGGCGGTACCTTTCATGGCACCGATCGTTGCCCTCATAGGGCTGCTGGTCGCCCTTGGGCTATATCGAACGGTGGTCACCAGCCCTACGGACAACGGCGAGGCCGCCGTCGTCGCACGCCGCATCCGCAGCGGCGCGCTGGTCTTTCTTCGGCACGAGTACTCACGCCTGCTGGTGTTTCTGGTGATCATCGCCGCCGCACTGGCCTTCTGGCTGAGCTGGGAATCCGCGCTGGCGTTCGTCGGTGGCGCCGTGAGTTCCGCCATCGCCGGCGGCGTCGGCATGTGGACCGCCACCCGCGCCAACGTGCGCACAGCGGTGGCGGCGCGGGACCACGGCCGCGGTCCCGCCCTCGCCATCGCCTTCTTCGGTGGCTCGGTGATGGGCCTGGCGGTGGCGGCGCTGGGTCTGCTGGGCCTGGGTACGCTTTTCCTGATCCTGCAAGGGAGCCCGCACCTGGCGCAGATCATGACCGGTTTCGGCATGGGCGCCTCTTCGGTAGCCCTGTTCGCCCGCGTGGGCGGCGGCATATTCACCAAGAGCGCCGATGTGGGCGCGGACATGGTAGGCAAGGTGGAAGCCGGAATCGCCGAGGACGACCCTCGCAATCCTGGCGTGATCGCCGACAACGTGGGCGACAACGTCGGCGATGTGGCGGGCATGGGGGCGGACATCTTCGAGTCCTACTGCAGCTCCATAATCGCGGCCATCGCCATTGCCGCTGCCATGCCGGTGGTACAGGCCGAGGCGATGGGCGGTCGCGTTCAGCTGCTCTTTCTTCCCCTGGCGCTTGCCGCGGCGGGACTGATCAGCTCCATCATCGCCATCGGTGCAGTGCGCCTTGCCGCCAAACGGTCACCCGAGTTTGCGCTGGGAATGGGTGTGGTCGTCGCCACCGTTCTCTTCCTCGCGGGTGCCGCCGGTGGACTGCTCTATTTCGGCATCAGCATGAACACGTGGCTGGCCGTGGTCGCAGGCACCGTCGCCGGCATCACGATAGGCGGAGTGACGGAGTTCTACACCAAGGGCAAACCGGTGCGGCGCCTCGCCAATTCCAGCAGTACCGGCGCCGCCACCGTCATCATCATGGGCCTCTCCCTCGGCATGGAATCCATGGCCGTTCCCGTTCTCGCGCTGGGACTGGCCATGTACCTGGCGACGGCCATCGCGGGACTCTACGGCGTCGCCCTCGCCGCGGTGGGCATGCTGGCCACTGCCGGCATGGTCATGGCCATCGACGCCTACGGCCCCATCGCCGACAACGCCGGGGGCATCGCCGAAATGACGGGCATGGGCGAAGAGACCCGGGCCATCACCGATGATCTGGACGAGCTGGGCAATACCACCGCGGCCATCGGCAAGGGATTCGCGATCGGGGCGGCGGCCCTGGCCGCGCTCGCGCTCATGAGCGCCTACGTGGAAACGGTGGGCCACCGGGTACCGGATTTCACCCTGCACCTGGCCGATCCCAAGGTGCTTCTGGGCATGTTCATCGGCAGCCTACTACCCTTTCTGTTCAGCGCCATGACGATGACGGCGGTGGGCGAGGCCGCCGGAGAAATGATTGTGGAGATTCGCCGCCAGTTCCAGGAGATCCCCGGGCTGCGGGAAGGCAAGGCGAAACCGGACAGCGACCGCTGCACGGCCATCGCCACCAACGCGGCGCTGCGGCGCATGATTGCGCCGGGGAGCATGGCCGTGGTGACGCCGGTGGCAGTGGGACTGATTCTGGGCCCGGAGGCACTGGGCGGGCTGCTGGGCGGCGCCGTCATAACCGGGGTGGTGCTGGCGCTGGTCATGGCCAACGCGGGCGGTGCCTGGGACAACGCGAAGAAGTTCATCGAGAAGGGCAACCTGGGCGGCAAGGGCTCCCCGGCGCACGCCGCCTCCATCGTCGGCGACACCGTGGGCGACCCCTTCAAGGATACGTCGGGCCCCTCGATGAATATACTCATTAAAGTGCTTGCGATTGTGAGCCTTACCATTGCGCCCCTGCTGGGGTAAAAACATAAGAAAACCGAGGCCAAGGAGGTTTGGATGCTGCACGTAGATCTGACCGAAGAAGAAAAAGCCCTGCTGAGCGAGGTTCTGGACGGCACGCTCAAGGATCTCAGCTACGAGATTTCCGACACGGACCTGCACGAGTACCGCGACCGCCTCAAGCGCAAGCGTGAGGTGCTGCACAAGGTCAAGGAGGCCGTGGACTCGGCGCGCTCGGACTGACTGCGCCGGAGGCGCCGCGCGGTGGCGTTGGGACGTGAGCGTACCGAGAGAGGTCAGTTGCCCCCGCCGCGCGGCGCGTGAGGATGCTCACCCAGAATCCGGATCCGGTCGCCCAGCGTGTCCCGAACGTAGAGCATCTGGATGGTGGCAATCACAACGACGACGGTGGGCGTGGCGAGCAGCACGCCCATCAGTCCGAACAGTATGCCCATGGCAAGCTGCGCAATGAGCAGCACCGCCGGCGGCAGCGAAACGGCCCGCTCCTGAGCCACCGGTGTGATGAGATTTCCCTCCAGAAACTGCACCGCCGCGTAAACGATCACCACGTTGAGTGCCTGCAGCGGTGACACCACCAGCGCAATCATCACCGCCGGCACTGCGGAGAGTATCGGCCCGAGGTAGGGCACGAAGGAGAGCAGGCCGGCGATGAAGGCGAGTGCCAGGGGCAGCGGCATCTCGATCACCCAGAGCCCGAGGGCGGTCAGCACACCGACCGCCACCATGGACGCGAACCGGCCGATCAACCACCAGCTCAGCGCGTGCCCCAGCGTCTGCAGAACGTCTCTCGCGTACGCCCGCCTGTCCACGGGCAACAGCCTCAGCACCCCGTTCACATAGGGACCGGGTTCGATCGCCAGATAGGCACCCGCGACGATGATGATGGCGGCGTAGGTGACCGCTCCCAGCGTGGTCGAGAACACGCCGGAGAACTGACCGACGATTCCCGCCGCCGGCGGCACCATGTTCTTCGGCTCCGGCAACGACTGGAGCAACGCCCTGCCCCAGGCCTCGTGCCGCAGGATGGACGCGATATGCTCCACGGCCGCCGGTATCCGCGTGCCCAGCTCCGCTATCTGGCTGCTGATCTGCGGCCCCACGATCCAGCCGAAGCCGCCCACCGCTG
>JASFMS010000380.1:0-3374 GCA_050117435.1 Ectothiorhodospiraceae bacterium
GGCGCCCACGCCGAAAGCGGTCAGAGTCGCAACGGCGGCGCCGGGCAACCCCCAGCCGAAATAGAAAATGAACAGCGGATCCAGTGCCAGGTTGATGAGGCTGGTCGCCACCATCATCAGTCCCGGCAGCGCCGTGTTGCCCCGCGCCCGGCAGACGCTGTAGCCGAAGTACAGAAAAGCGCCCATCCACGCGCTCATCAACCACGGAATCCAGTAGCGATCCACCAGGGGATACAGGCTCTCGTCGGCGCCCAACACCCCGAGAATCTGCCGCCGCAGCAGCCAGATGGCCACACAGAGCAGGAGAATAACCACAGCCCCGCTGACAACAACGAGCCCACCCAGCCGGCGTGCCCGTTCCCTGTCTCCCCCGCCCACCGCCCGCGATATCAATGCCGTGGTGGCGATACCCACACCCACCTGCGTGCCGATGACAAGCTGCATTATCGGCAACGTAAAGCCGAGGGCCGCGAGCGGGTCCACGCCGAGGTGGCCGATGAAAGCGCTGTCCACCAGCTGAAAGCCCATCAGCGAGAGGACGCCGAAAATCATCGGCCATGTCAGCCGAAAGAGCGTACGACCCAGACTCTCGGGGCCCGCTATTTCATCCGTCATGAATCCGTGAAACCAGCAAGAACAGGCCGGGAGTTTATCATTTCAAACACCAGCCGCTTCCCTGGCCGCAAAGGCCGGTGTCAGATGTTGCGAAAAATTCGAACGCCGGGGCGAGAACGTTCCCGAGCGTCTGTGGGCGGGCGCGTTCTTACGGGAGTGAGTGAGTTCAATGCCAGGGGCGCCCGTGGTCCCCGTGCGGCGGCGGGAGAACGATGGGCATCACTGCGTTCTGCCCATCCTAACCGGCAAGGCAACCGCCGCAGCGGCAGCACGGCAGGATGGGCACAGCGACGGCGATGCCCGTCGTTCCCGGCGCGGACCAGGATTGCGCCGCTCTCGGTGGGCGGGCGATTTTTCGCAACCTCTCAGTCCTGTTCAGGTGGCGTCGGGCGCACCAGAATCTCGTTCACATCCACGTGACGCGGCTGTGCCAGCGCGTACATGGCGGCGCGAGCCACGTCTTCCGGCTTCAGCGCGTGGGACGGCGGCTCGTCGAAGAACGGCGTATCGACCATCCCGGGTTCGATAAGAGTTACCCGAATGCCGCTGCCCCTGAGTTCCTCCCGGACACCGTAACCGATGGCACTGGCAGCCCATTTCGTCGCGCTGTACATGGAGCCCGGAAGGGTTACTCGTCCCGCCGCCGAGCCGGTAAGCAGCAGATGACCGCGTGTCTCTCGCAGCGCGGCGATGCTGTGGCGCAGCGTGAGGCCGAGCCCGTAGACATTGGTGAGGATCATTTCTTTCCAGACGGCGGGATCCGAACCGCTGAAACCTCCGGGGCTCCCGCCGCGGCCGGCATTGGCAAAGACGGCGTCAATGCGTCCGAAGGCGTCCAGCACCTGGCCGACCATGGCCTGCTGCTCGGCGTCGTCGGTGACGTCGCAGGAGACCGCCAACGCTTTCCCCTCGCCACCGAGCTCCGCCGCGAGTTCGTGGAGCCTGTCCGCGGAACGAGCCGCGAGCGCCACCCGGTAGCCTTCCCGTGCGGCATGCCGTGCCGTCTCGGCGCCGATGCCACTGGATGCCCCGGTGATAAGGATAACGGGATTGCTCATTGTTCAATCCTCCATTGCCGGTTGCTGTCGATCAGTGATGACCTGCGTCAATGCTCGCCCAATATCCGGGTTACATCCTTAGGGACAATAGTGACTCCGGGTCTATCCAGCCAGGGAACGGCACGGCATTCGTGCCAGGAGGAAACCATGAGAACCGGACCTGCCCCGGCGCTCGTCCTCTCGGCGGCCATCGCGCTTACGAGCTGCGCGGATTACGGCCAACAGGAACAGAGCGGCATGGTGATAGGCGGCGTGCTCGGCGGCCTTCTCGGACGACAGGTCGGTGAGGGTCACGGCAACGTCGCCGCTATCATCGTCGGGACCCTGGCCGGTGCGGCCATCGGCGGCTCCATCGGCCGAACCATGGATGAAACCGACCGCCTCAAGACCAGCATGGCACTGGAGAACGTCCGCACCGGTGTGCCCTCCACCTGGCGCAACCCGGATACCGGCAATCAGTACACCGTTACGCCAACGCGTACCTACGACAGCGGTTCCGGACCGTGCCGGGAATTTACCGTTGATGCCGTGATCGGCGGCCGCACCGAGCAGGTCTATGGCACCGCCTGCCGACAGCCTGACGGCAGTTGGAAAGTCGTCGGCTGAGGGGGATCAGCCCCCGCCGCAGAGCACGATAATCCAGATCGCGAGGGCCATCAGCAGGCTTGCCGCAACGGCCGCGGACCCCAGGTCCTTGGCATGTCCGGCGAGGCGGTGGTGTTCGGGCCCGATGCGGTCCACCACGGCCTCCACCGCGGTGTTAAGCAGTTCCGTTACCAGCACCAGAAACCAGGTGCCGATCAACAGGGAAACCTCCGCGGGCGTATTGCCGACCCGAAAGGCCAACGGAATCAGAAGCGCGCCCAGCAGCAACTCCTGGCGGAATGCCGCCTCGTTGCGCCAGGCGAAACGGAACCCCTTCCCGGAATAGCGCGCCGCGTGAATCAGTCGCGTAAGACCAGTTTTCCCAGGTTTCACCGCTCCCCCACCAGCCCTCTGAAGCGCGCCCCCTAAAGCGCGGGAAGCGCCACCAGCATCCCGATGACCGCTCCCGAAGCCACATCCGTCGGATAATGCAGCCCCAGGATGATACGCGACATTGCCACCAGCACCGCAAACGGAACCAGTACGACGAGCAGCAGCGGATGATGGGAACAGGCAACCATAGTGAAGGCAACGGCATGGAGAGTATGACCGGAGGGAAAACTGTAGCGGTCCAGAGGCGCAGCACCCAGGCTGATCGCATCGCTGGCTGAGCAGGGACGCGGCCGTGCGGTGCATGTCTTGATGATCCTGTACAGCGTCACGCCCGCTGCCGCGACGGCCAGCATCCGCAGGGAAGTCGCGACACCGTGGCGGCCGTAAAGCATCGGCAGCAACGCCATACACGTGTACCAGAACACGCCGTCCCCGAGACGGCTCACGGCCGCGAAGAATGCCCCGACGCCCCGAATCCTGCACAGGCCATTGATGGTCGTGCACAGGGACAACTCGGCGTCGCTCAACCGTATCCACGCCGACATTGCCGGGACCTTCGCCGATGCCATACCGTTTCCTGACGGCGTGTTACGCACGATTCATCACCACCACTCAAACTGCCCCGGAAGGCCCCTGCGGGCCCGCCTATCGGCTTCTGACGCCTGGGTATGGTGACGTGTGCGAGTGGCACCGCGATGACGCCGCAGTGACGGTTTTTGGACA
>JASFMS010000381.1:0-3371 GCA_050117435.1 Ectothiorhodospiraceae bacterium
AGAGCTCGAGCATGATCTCGTAGCCCTGGCGCTGGTGGAAGCTCTCCTCCTTGCACACGCGGATCATGGCACGGGAGTAGGGCCCGTAGGAGCAGCGGCACAGCGGAATCTGGTTGGTAACGGCGGCACCGTCCACCAGCCAACCGATGGCGCCGATGTCCGCCCAGGTCAGCGTCGGGTAGTTGAAGATGCTGGAGTATTTCATCCTGCCCTCGTGCAGCGCATCCAGCAGCTCCTCGCGGGAGGCGCCCAGCGTCTCCGCGGCACTGTAGAGGTAGAGGCCGTGCCCTGCCTCGTCCTGCACTTTCGCCAGCAGGATGAGCTTGCGGCGCAGGCTCGGCGCCCGGGTGATCCAGTTGCCCTCGGGCAGCATGCCGACGATCTCCGAATGGGCGTGCTGCGCGATCTGCCGGACGAGCGTGGTCCGGTACTTTTCCGGCATCCAGTCCTTGGGCTCGATGCGGATGTCCGCGTCCACCTTGTCCTGGAAGGCGCGCTCCGCTTCGGGGAGGTCCTCCTTGGCGGTCAGGCGGTTGGTGCCCGTGTCGACCAGCTGGCTGTACATAATGATCTCTCCTTCCTGCCCGCGACGTGGATTCGATCGCGGTGATCCTTGATTGGAATGATACGAAAGAAAATGTATGGGTCAAGATTTTGTGTCATAAAAAACGACAGCCGGCTCGTTGCCTCGCAGCCCCCGGAGTTGCGGCACTCTCACCCTTGAAGAATAGTTCCGTCGGGGCCGCGGGTAGGCGTCGGCGGCCGCCGAAACCGTTGCCCGCCGGTGTGATGGGTCAGGGAATCTGTATCAGGTGTGGGGTGGAATGGGCGGTTGCGGCCCCGTAACGTGCCGGGGCGGGTGAACCCGGCCCCCGTCAGTCCAGGCCGCCGAAGCGTTTGTAGAAGTAGGGGGCGGGCTCGGGCAGGGGGCCGTCGGCGGTCTGCAGCATGCGGCTGAGGTGGTCCTCCGCCAGCCGGTACGTGAGGCGGTAGAGATTGCGCGTGAGCAGGCGTGCCGCCGCGCCCTCCCAGTCCGCGGGAAGGACCTCGTCGGGGAGTTGGGGGTCCCGCAGCAGCAGGCGGCGGACTTCATGGATGAGCAGCGTGCGCACCAGGAAGCACTGCTCCGGGTCGAGATGGCGGGCGCCCTTGAGGGCCCGCCAGACGGGGCGGAAACGGGCGAGGAAGGCGCCGTATTCCTGGGAGAGGGTGTCCAGGTTCCAGCACTCGCGAACCAGATGGTTCAGCGGTTGCGACGTGGCCAGCCCCTCGTTTCGCGCCTTCATTATGATGAGGTCGCCCTGGACGTCGAGGTCCTGCAGCGTCGCGGCAAGATTGTCCCCCGCAGGCATGGGGTGGGCAAGCACGCCGGGAGCAATGCTGCCGAAGCCGATGGCGGAGAGCTCCTTGCGGACGGTCTCGCGGTGGCCGTTCGGCACTTCGCTGGTGAAGATGAGCGTCCACTCGCCATCCCAGTCATGGTGAGGCTCGGTATAGACGCGCCGGTAGGCCTTGTCGAAGCTGCGCCAGCCCGAGCGCGTGAGGCTGTAGTAGCTGCGGCGGCCGATCTGTTCGGAAGTGAGCCAGCCTTCCTTGGAAAGGCGGAATACGGACGTGCGCACCAGTCTCTGGCTCAGGCCGAGGGGCTTCAGCAGCCGGATCAGGCTGCCAAGCCAGACAGTACCGCCACGCGGGGCCACCGCGTCGCCGTAAACGGTGATGATAAGGGAGCCGGCGCGGATGGGGCGCCTGTCGCGGAACGCCTCCACCAGCTCGTCAACGATTCGCATCCGGGCCATGTTGTCGTTGTCTGTTTTCGCGTCGTCGGCGAGAAGCTGCCGATCAATGATACAGCTTGCTGCAGGATTTTGGGATATATGTATCGTTCGCAACCAAATTATCTGCGCAAGCCCCCATATGTGGCCAATGAAGCACCACAGAAATGGAAAAGCCAAGTTAAGTTTAGAATCACTTGACTTTGTTTGCGAGCAAAAATAGCTTGTGTGCAGACGATGCGGATTGTCGCCCGTGAAAAGCAGCGACGGAACAACGGACATCGTATCAGACCGGCAGCCGGGGAAACGCCGAGCGCTTCCCGCGGAGTCGGTCACCGGGAACGCATAACAGTGGCGCCGATGAGCGCCACACAGCCCTGTGGGGCGGGGAGAGGATGTTGTCAGCTGGCCATATTCACGGCCGCCCGGGTGCGGCGCGTACGTCGTGCTGCACTCTGCATGCCCCCGGCTTCCAACAGGCAGCGATTGATCGTCCACAATCGAAGAGTGAGGAAACGTTCGGCGTTTCCTCGGCGGTGATGCGCCGGTTCGGCGGCTCCAGGGGTTAAACGGCCATGCTAGCGGAGTTTCTCCAGTACCTGTTCACGGGCATAACCATTGGTGCGACCTATGCGCTGGTCGGGCTCGGTTTCGCCATCATCTACAACGCCAGCCACGTCATCAATTTCGCTCAGGGCGAATTTCTCATGATCGGTGGCATGACCACGGTGATGCTGGTGGGCATGGGGGTTCCCATGCCGGTCGCCATCCTAATTGCGGTCCTCGTCGCGGCGGCGGTAGGCATGCTCATGGAGAAGCTCGCCATCGAACCCGCCAAGGACGCGGACATCGTCCCGCTGATCATCATTACCATCGGCGCATCCATCTTTCTCAGGGGCATCGCGCAGGTGCTGTGGGGCAAGGAGTTCCACTCTTTGCCGCCGTTCTCCGGCGACCAGCCCATCATCATCGGTGGCGCGACGATCCTGCCGCAGTACCTGTGGGTGCTGGGCGTTAGCGTGGTGGTGGTGCTGGCGCTGAGCTACTTCTTCAATCGCACGCTGATGGGCAAGGCGATGCTGGCGACGGCGTACAACAAGGACGCGGCGCGGCTCATGGGCATCAACACGCGCTTCGTCCTGCTGTTGAGTTTCGGACTCTCCGCCATGCTGGGTGCCATCGCCGGCATCCTGGTTGCCCCGGTCACGTTCACGTCCTACGACATCGGCATCGGCCTCGGCCTGAAAGGCTTCGTGGCCGCTGTCATCGGCGGACTGGGCAGCGGCGTGGGCGCCGTGGTGGGTGGCCTCATTCTGGGCGTGGCGGAGGCCATGTCGGCGGGGTACCTGTCCTCCGAGTACAAGGATGCCGTGGCCTTCGTGCTCATCCTCGCGATTCTGTTCTTCCTGCCGAGCGGGCTGTTCGGCAAGCGCGGCACCGAGCGGGTGTAGATCATGGAAAAACTGTTGAATCCACGATTCGGCGGACTGGGCCTGCTGGCTCTGGTGGTAGCGGTGCTGCCCCTGTTCCTCCCGAACATCTTCTACTACGACGTGGCCAACCACATCGCCATCAACGCCATCGTCGCCGTGGTGC
>JASFMS010000382.1:0-3367 GCA_050117435.1 Ectothiorhodospiraceae bacterium
CGGTGGGATCACTGGTGCCGGCGGCCCTGGCTTGCGTGGAGCCGGGTGGGGTGGTGGTCTGCGGCGGCATTCACATGAGCGACATACCCGCCTTTCCCTACAGCCTGCTCTGGGAAGAACGGGTGGTGCGGTCCGTGGCCAATCTGACCCGCGCCGACGGCCGCGGTTTCATGGACGTGGCGCCGCGGGTGCCGGTGCGCACGCAGACCCGCTCCTACGCGCTGGAGCGGGCCAACGAGGCGCTGGAGGATCTGCGGCACGGGAGGCTGTCCGGTGCTGCCGTTCTGGTGCCGCAGGGTTGAGGGCTTTTGTAGAAATCACCCGTCTGCTGCGAGCGCTGCAATCCTCGCCCATGCCGGGACGGATGGGCATCACGGTCGCTCTGCCCATTCTACGGTACTGGCGCTGCGGCAGTTGCCTTGCGGGGTAGGATGGGCAGAACCCAGTGATGCCCATCGTTTTTCCAGCGCCGCACAGGGAACACGGACGCCCCAGGCACGGAACTCACCAGGGCCTGCAGTAACGCGCCTGGCCGCAGTAGCTCGGGGAGGCTCCCGCTATGGCGTTCGAATTTTTCACACGCTCTGACGGGCCGGCTCTTTCGATTCCTGCATGGGCATTGCCCCCGCCGGATCAGGCGCTGGCCGCCCGGGGCAATCGGCTGTGCTCGCGGCCGATGAAATGGCGCACATAGCGCGACGACAGGTCCGCGGTATCCACCAGGATGAACAGATCCGCGACGCCGAAGTCCGGGTCCCAGCAGGGCTCGCCGCAGATGCGCGCACCCAGTGCCATATAGGCCTTGAGCAGGGGCGGCATTTTCGCGAGAACGTTGTCTTCCGTCGGCGCCGGCGGCAGCGGCACGCGGGGGCGGACCCGCATGTGCGAGGGTGCCAGATAACGCCGGCGCAGGCGCTGCATGATGCCGTGGGCCTGGTAGCCGCCGTCCGCCACGCTGACGCTCGCGCAACCGATCAGATAATCGTAGCCGTGGTGGACGATGTACTCGGCGAGTCCCGACCAGAGGGTCGAGATAGTGGCACCGCCGCGATAGGCGGGATGGACGCAGGTCCGGCCCAATTCCATGATGCGCCCGGGCAGCGCCTCGATGGCCGCCATGTCGAACTCGGACTGGGAGTAGAAGCCACCGGCCCGGGCGGCCCGGTCCCGGTCGAGGATGCGGCTGCAGGCCACAACGTCTCCGGTCCCCCTGTCCCGGACGAGAATGTGGTCGCAGAAGGCGTCGTAGTCGTCGCCCTCAAGGCCGTCGGCGGGGCCGTGGACACTGGCCCCCAGCTCCTCGGCGAACACCCGGTAGCGCAGCCGCTGGGTGTCCGCCACATCCGCGGGCGTCCCCGCGACGGCGACATCGAAGCGCGAATTGCCGCGCAGGTTGGCGTTTGCACCTGACATGCCCTGGCGCCTCCTCTCGTCTGTGGTCACGGCACTGTGCGGAACGCTAAGCGCACGGGGTTGCGAGTTGGTGACAGGTCAGTGACGGTTCTCTTAACCGCGGTCCGGGATTGGGCGGTGGTAATGCGGCCGTAACGCCGGGATAATGCGGCCGTCAGGTGGGGTTGGGTAATTCGTCACACAGGAAGGGGCTATGAGGTGGGCCGGGGTACAACGGCTTCTTGGCCTGTTGCTGATGCTCTTCAGCGTCACGTTCGTGCCGCCGCTGGCGGTATCGCTCGGGACGGCGGACGGTGAGGCACTCCATTTCGCCGAGACGCTGCTGATCACGCTGGCCGTAGGGGGGTCCGCCTGGTTACCCGTGCGCCGGGTGCGGACCGAGCTGAAGGTCCGCGACGGCTTTCTCGTGGTCGCGCTCTACTGGAGCGTTCTGGGCTTTTTCGGTTCGCTGCCGTTGATGCTCGGTGCCCACCTGAGCATCACCGATGCGGTGTTCGAAGCGGTTTCCGGATTCACCACCACCGGCGCGACGGTGATCGTGGGCCTGGAGCAGTTGCCGCCGTCCATCCTCTATCACCGCCAGCAGCTGCAATGGCTGGGTGGCATGGGCGTCGTCGTGCTGGCGGTGGCCATCATCCCCATGCTGGGCGTTGGCGGTATGCAGCTCTACCGCGCGGAAACACCCGGGCCCGTCAAGGACGACAAGCTGAGTCCCCGGATCATGCATACCGCGCGCACGCTGTGGTTCATTTACCTGGGGCTGACCGTTGTCTGCGCGCTGTCCTACTGGGTGGCGGGCATGAGTGCCTTCGATGCCATCGGGCATGCCTTCAGCACCATTGCGACGGGTGGTTACTCCACCCACGATGCCAGCCTGGGGTATTACCACAGCTTCGCCATCGAAATGGTGGCGAACGTCTTCATGTTGCTGGGCAGCATCAACTTCGCCATTCACTTCGCCGTCTGGCGCTACCGCGACCCGCGCTATTACTGGCGGGACGCGGAAGTGCGTACGTTTCTGCTCATCGTTCTGGTGTTCTCGGTCCTGGTGGCAGGGACGCTGGTGGTAACGGCCGCCTATGGCAGCGCGGCGGAGGCCCTGCGGGACGCGACCTTCCAGGTGATATCGGTAATCACCACCACGGGGTACACAACCGAGAGCTACTGGAACTGGCCGCTATACGTACCCTTGGCGATCGCCGTCATTTCCTACATTGGAGGCTGTGCCGGTTCCACGGCGGGCGGTATGAAGGTGGTGCGAATCATCCTGCTCTACAAGCAGGGAATGCGGGAGACGTTCCGGCTCATCCATCCCCGCGCCGAGCAGCCGCTGAAGCTCGGTGGCAAGGCCGTGAGCGACGCGGTCATGAACTCGGTGTGGGGATTCTACTCGCTGTACATTCTCTCGTCGCTGGTCCTCACCGGCGCCATGATGGCCGCGGGCCTGGACCTGGAATCCGCTTTCGGCGCCGTCACCGCGTCCATCAATCTGCTGGGCCCCGGTCTCGGGGAGGTGGCGTCCAGCTTCGCCACCGTGCCCGACAGCGTGAAGTGGATGGCGGTCTTCGCCATGTTGCTGGGAAGGCTGGAAGTCTTCACGCTGTTCGTTCTTTTTACGCCCGCGTTCTGGCGGAAATAGAAAAGCTTCACGCAGCGCGACGCCTCTCTGTTCGTCCGTGCATCCAGGGGATCATCTTCAGCCGGCGTGTACGCTCGGCCGCCATTACCTCACAGCCGGTGGCCGGCCGGAGCAGGGGCATCACCTCGCCGGAGCGCGGATCGCTGCAGGTTTCGCACTCGTGGACAGTGATCTCAGCGCCAACGACAGACCAGTCCATGCAGTGGGGGCATTCCACGTAATACCACTCGGTGACCAGTTCCAGGTTCATACAGCTCTCCGCTTGCGTCGGTTCGTTTGCCGGGGCGGGTTGTCGTGCACCCACGGTTGTCGGCC
>JASFMS010000383.1:0-3365 GCA_050117435.1 Ectothiorhodospiraceae bacterium
AACGCCAGATCGTCCTCCTCGCCCACGTCATAAACCGTGACAATGCCGGGATGATTCAGTCGACCGGCCGCCTCCGCCTCACGGGTGAAGCGCTCACGGAACATGGCCAGTTCGCCGGCTTCGAACTGGGCGTATTCCAGCGTCTTGATGGCCACCTGCCGCCCGATCTTCGGGTCCTTGCCCAGGTAGACCACGCCCATTGCGCCACGGCCCAGTTCCCGCTCGATCTCGTAGCGACCGAGAACGGGACGCTGGAGCGCGCCGGAGGGCAGCACGAGCGTCTGCGCCGTGGCGCCGGTGGCGCCCGCGCCGCCGCCCGAAGCAGACGATTCCAGCGCTCGCAGGTGCTCGTCCACGTCGCGGTAGCCGGCGCGCCGTTGTTGTATGCCGCGGAAGGCGTCAGCGGCGCTGCGGTAGTCCCGGTGCCGCTCTTGGGCCAGCGCGACCCGGTACATCAGTTCCAGCACGTCGTCCGTGGGCGCGCAGCGGCGCAGGTTGTCCATGGCGCCGGCGAGCTCGCCGGCGCCGAGCTGATAGGACGCCAGTGAGCGCCGGACGCGATCGGTCTGTCTACGCTCGCGCGTTCGTGCGCGACGGCGCAGGCGGCCGAAGCGGGCCAGCGGATAACCGACAACAAGTAGCGCCAGTGGCGTACCCACTGGCACCCAGACGCCACGCAGCAACAGAATGCCGACAGCGGCGACGGCAATACCCAGCCCCAGTAGCAGCGAGAGCGAGATCGCGCCGACCGCACCCAGCCGCGGGACCATGGCGACGAGGTAGACCGCGATAACCGCCAGCGTCGCCAGAACGGACAGGCTTGCCCACCAGGGGGTGGCCACCGCCGTCCGGTTCAGCGCGCCCGCGACCAGCCGGGAGACGGCTTTCAGGCTGGCGCTGCCCGCGGCGCCGACGAGCACGACTCGCCCCTTCAGCGCGGCGGCCTTCTGTGCCGAGGGCACCCGGGTCCACTGCTGCGGCACGAGCGCCGACTGGGCCGCGGTGGGCGCATAGGCGCCACCACCGAGATCCGTCGGGATGGACAATTCACCGACGCCCAGGGATACGCCCTCGCGCCAGACGAGACCGTCGCTCTGAAGCGCCCGACCGACGGCCGCCGCCGCCAGTCCCGGCACCAGCGTTTCCCCATGGCGCCAGACCAGCGGCCGCCGGCTGCTCCCGTTCGCGACCATCGGATAGGCGGTGGCGAACGGCGCCTGCTGCAGCGGGTGGAGGCGGGCGAACGCGGGCCAGTAGGCAGTCAGTGGCGAAGCCCTCGTGGGCGTTGGCCGGACGGCCGGGACGCTGCCGCCGGGAGGCGCGGGCAGATCCGCGGGCCAACCGAGGAGAACGCCGTCGCCGCGTGCATCATGCAGAACGCGCGCCCCCTCCGCGGACCATGTCAACGGCAGCGCCAGCGCACGGTCCGCCACCAGCGCGACGGCCGCCGGGTGGGCGCCCGCAATGGTCTCCAGCGTCCGCGACAGCAGCTTGAGGCGGTTCTCGGTGCGTTCGCCACCGACGGGTTCCGGGGGAGGGATTTCCACCACCGTTACGGGGGATCGGGTGTCGACGGGCCGCAGGGTTGAAGCGAGGCCATAGAGCGCCTCGTCCAGCATGCCGAGCAATGGGCGCAGCCCCCCAACCAACGCCGGCAACGCGGCGAGGAGAACCACGACCAGCGTCGCGGACTGCCATCCCGGTATGCGCCTGGGCGACACTTTTCCCCCATTAGGACATGAACGGTGCGGGGTAAGTATTCTTGTGATTAACCGGCCGGGGCACCAACTGGCCAACACCCCAGGTTCGGTTACCGCCCCCGAACTAGGACACTAACGACTCCTTAATCCCCGCGTTGAGATGTGCTTCCCACTTTTTACCCGGAACCGGAATCCCCGGGCCGACTCATTCCGGCGGAGGCTCGTTCCGGCGGGTATGGTAAAGCGCGCTGTCCATATACCGATCGTGGGCGTGGCGCACCAGCACCATCACCACGGCGGCCACCGGCAGCGCCAGAAGGACGCCGACAAAGCCGAACAACTGGCCGCCGGCGAGGACGGCGAAGATCACGGCAACGGGGTGCAGGCCGATCCGGTCGCCGACCAGAATCGGCGTAAGCACCATGCCCTCCAGCAGCTGCCCCGCCAGGAACACGCCGCCCACCATTGCCAGCGGGACAAGCCAGTCGCTGAACTGCAGGACTGTCGCCACGCTGGCCGCGGCAATGCCGACGATGAAACCCAGATAGGGCACGATGCTGGCAAGACCGGCGAGGAAACCGATGAGGAGCGCCAGATTGAGACCCACCAGCCACAACCCCACCGCGTAAACCACGCCCAGGCTCAGCATCACGAGGATCTGGCCCCGCAGGAACGCCGCCACCACCTCGTCGCACTCCTTCGCCAGTGTGCTCACCACCGGCTCCAGCCGCCGCGGCAGCAGATCGCGAATCCGCGCGACGAGCACGTCCCAGTCCCGCAACAGGTAGAAAGCCACTACCGGAATCAGCGCCAGGTTGGCCACGGCGCCCACCAGCGCAAGGCCGGAACGGGTGGCCCTCGCGATCAGGTTTGCGGCCACGTTCCCCGTGGATTCCCAGTGCTGAGCAACGGCTTCACGGATCGATGCCAGGTCGAACTGGGCCGGGTCGAGACCGAAGCGTTCCTGTGCCCACGGCAAAGCGGTGTGCTGCACCCAGTCGACGATCTGGGGCAGCTGCGCCTGCAGCGCATCCACCTGCCGGCTCAACATGGGCACCAGCAGAAACAGCGCGCCCAGGCCGATGAGGGTGAGTGCGACGAACACGACCACCACGGCCAGGGTCCGGCTCAGCCGCAGACGCTCGAGGCGGTCGGCCAGCGGGTCGCCCAGGTAGGCCAGCAGCGCCCCCACGAGAAATGGCGTCAGTATCGGCCGCAGCAGGTAGACCAGCACTCCACCGACAACTACCGCCGCCAGCAGCGGCCAGGCTTGGGTATCGCGTAATCCCTCACGCATCAGAGACCTACTGACTCGCCTCGTCGAGTCTTTGTTTCGCTTCCTCGGCAATCTGTGCCGCGGTGTCGTTGAGGCGCTCTTTGAGCGTGTACTTATCGAACGGATTGGTCAGCAGCGGCGCGCCCCGCCCGTAGTTGTAGCCCAGTGCGAACCCGATGAGCCCAACGATGACGCCCCCGAGAATGAAGCCCTTGATCGTTTTCATGTTTCCCCCGATTGCCTTGCAGGGCGAATAGCCGAAATGCCTGCCACGGACGCAGCCACCGGTGCAGGATGACCCCGGCCGCGGCCCCGGGCAAGCAGCAACCCCACGTTTTCCGGTACTGCCGCCGGACCGCGCGCGTCACGAGCGCTGAGAGCTTGTGCCG
>JASFMS010000384.1:0-3360 GCA_050117435.1 Ectothiorhodospiraceae bacterium
CGGGCCTTGTGCAGGAATTCCTCCTCGCCTTCCTTGAGGCTGATGGAATTGACGATGCCCTTGCCCTGGATGCACTTCAGGCCCGCCTCGATGACCTCCCATTTGGAGGAGTCCACCATCACCGGCACTTTCGCGATCTCGGGCTCGCCGGCCACCAGGTTCAGGTAACGGACCATGCAGGCCCGGGAGTCCAGCAGGCCCTCGTCCATGTTTACGTCGATGGCCTGGGCGCCGTTTTCCACCTGCTGGCTGGCCACCTGCAGGGCGGCATCGTAGTCCTCTTCCTTGATCAGGCGCCGGAAGCGCGCCGAGCCGGTGACATTGGTGCGCTCGCCGATGTTCACGAACATGGCACCGTCGCCGACGTTGAAGGGCTCCAGGCCGGAGAGGCGCAGCGCGGGCGGAATTTCGGGCACGGCGCGAGGCGGCAGGCCCTCCACCGCCTCGGCGATGGCGGCGATGTGCTCCGGGGTGGTGCCGCAGCAGCCGCCGACGATGTTGAGAAAGCCGCTTTCGGCGAACTCACGGATCAGGCTCGCCATGTAGGCCGGGCTCTGTTCGTACTCGCCCATTTCATTGGGCAGGCCGGCGTTCGGGTGGGCGGAGACATAGGTGTCCGCCACGCGGGAGAGCTCCTGCATGTACGGCCGGAGGTCCTCCGCGCCCAGGGCGCAGTTGAGTCCGATGGAGAAGGGCCGGGCGTGCCGAAGGCTGTTCCAGAAGGCCTCGGTGGTCTGTCCGGACAGGGTTCGGCCGGAGCGGTCCGTGATGGTGCCGGAGATCATGACCGGCAGCTTCCGCCCGAGCTCCTCGAACAGCGCCTCCAGGCCGAACAGGCAGGCCTTGGCGTTGAGGGTGTCGAAGATGGTCTCCACCAGCAGCAGGTCCACGCCGCCCTCGATGAGCCCTCGGGCCTGCTCGATGTAGGCATCCCGTAGCTCATCGAAGCTTGTGTTGCGGTAGCCCGGGTTGTTCACGTCCGGGGAGATGGACGCCGTCTTGTTCGTCGGGCCGAGCACACCCGTGACGTAGCGGGGTTTCTCCGGCGTTTTCGCCGAGTACTCGTCGGCGATTTCCCGTGCGATGCGAGCGGCCTCGACGTTCAGCTCGTGTACCAGGTGCTCACACTGGTAGTCCGCCTGGGAGATGGACGTGGAGTTGAACGTGTTGGTTTCGACGATATCGGCGCCGGCCTCGAAGTTCTGCCGGTGCAGCTCGGCGACGATATCCGGTCGCGTGAGTGTGAGCAGGTCGTTATTGCCCTGGAGATTGCAGGGATGATCCCTGAAGCGTTCGCCGCGGAAGTCCGCTTCGTCGAGGCGGTAGGTCTGCAGCATTGTGCCGCCTGCGCAGTCCAGCAGGAGTATCCGCTTGGCGAGGTCGTCCTTCAATCTCTCGATTCGCTCGGGCATGTCGGTTCCGTGCTCGTCCTAATGGCTTGGGCTTGTATACGCCGTGTCTATGGAAAATTCGGCATTGTAACGCGGCGTTGCCGTTCCCGCGGAGTGAGTGCGACGGGAGGCTGCCAAAAATATCACGATGGCGACAAAGCGCCGATCACGGTTGGCTATATGCTTCTTCCATCGTGGGACGTGGTTCAACTGATTGAAATTGCGGCCTGTTGTGTGGCGCGTCACAGGCATGATGCAGCGCACCAATGATAGTGCTTGCGGCGCGTTCACCGGTCATTAAACTGCAACAAACAGCGCGGAGAGACCACAGAGAACAACGAGCTTGGCTCCAGTGGGTGCGGGGTGCTGAGGAAGGGACAACGCCGACCGAGCCCCATTGCCGGTGTTTGCCGGCTGAGCACTCGGGAAGTTCGAGACGGCGGTTAACTGACCGGGGCAGCTTATGACGGCAGTGGGCCGCCCGGTTCCGGCGGGACGCGTCGGCGTTTTCGTTAATTCGTTAATCAGAAAATTTCGGACCGGTATTTTCTGATCTCAGGTCCGAGCCTGCGGGAGGGTGTTGCCACCCCACCGCTTCACGGCCGGCCTTGACCGGATCGCACTAATGCAAAAGCGTACGTGGCTTCTCGTCGTTCTGGCCCCGGCACTCGCCGCTCTTGTGGGTGGTGTCGGGTGGTGCCTCGCCGGCGGAGCGACCGCCTCCCTCGTTTCCGGCGTCGCCGCCTACGCCGTGCTGGCGGCCGCCATTTCCTGGTGGCTGCCGGGGGATGGGCGGAGCGCTCGAGCGGAGGGCTCCGGAGAGGTCCCGGCGCCGTCCGGGACTTACACGAAACCGGACGGGCCGCCGCTGCAGGAGATCATCGACGCTCTCCCCGAGGGAGTCGCCTATTTCGACGCCGACGACCGGCTTGTGCTGTGTAACGAGCGCTATCGGAGCTTCTACAGCGCCGCCGCCGATATGCTCGTTCCCGGCGTTTCCTTCGAGTCCGTGGTGCGTGCCTGTCAGAAACGCGGTGTCTATGCCGGCGTCACCAACGACGACGCCGACTTTCTCGCCACCCGCATCATGCTGCATCGCAAGGCCGACTTCAGCCATGAGCAGCGGCTCGCCAGCGGCCGGTGGATACAGGTGCAGGAGCGTCCCAGCAGCAATGGCGGAACGCTCGGTGTCTGGATGGATATCACGGAGTTCAAGCAGCGCGAGGAGCGTTTGCGCCGGGCGGCCCTGATTCTGGAGCAGGTGGCCGAGGCGGTGTTCGTGGTGGATCGCGATTTCGTTATCCGCGACTGCAACCCCGCCGGCGACCGCCTGCTGGGCGTTGAGCACGGTCAGTTGATTGGCGCCTCGCTCGCGGATTTCTTTCGGGCCGGTGAGCGGGAGCTGCTTACCCACACGATTCACGCCGCCATCGCTCACCACGCGCGCTGGGACGGCGAACTGCACTTCGCCCGAGAGGCGGACGAGATAATTACCGAGTCGGTTCTGGTACCTCTTGTCGAGAATCATGGTGTTTCGGAATCGCTGATCTGCGTCAGCCGGGACGTCAGTGAGCGCCGTGCCGCCGAGGCGCAGCTTGACTACGTCGCCAACTACGACCCGCTTACCACGCTTCCCAACCGCCTGCTGTTCCGCGACCGGCTGGATCAGGCCATGGCCGGGGCCGCGTGGAACCGCCAGCGTCTGGCGTTGATGCATATCGATCTGGACGGGTTTCAGCTCATCAACGAGGGTATGGGTCACGATGTCGGCGACCGCGTTCTGAAGATGGTGGCGGACCGGCTCACCGGCGCTACCCGGCAGGGAGACACCCTGGCACGGACCGGCGGCGACAAGTACGCCCTGATTCAGACAGAGCTGCCCCGCGTCGAGCAGGCCGCCTTCCGGGCGCGGCACATTCTCGATCTGCTCGAGCCGCCGTTGCATCTCGACGGGCGCGAATTGAGCATC
>JASFMS010000385.1:0-3355 GCA_050117435.1 Ectothiorhodospiraceae bacterium
ATTAACGCCGTGGTGGATGCCAACGTACCGCCATTGCCGGCGCACATGAGTTTCGATCAGGTCAAGGGCTACATGAGCTCCATATTCAAGGGCGATCCAGAGGCCGAAAGCGAAATAAGACAGTCCGTGAAGGCCATGGCAGCGCGGTACCTGAAGCGTTAGGGAAGCGCCCCCGAAACATCCATAACGGACTAAGCTTTCACTACCGGGGAAAGTCCAAGCATTCCCTGGAGCAGACAACTTCAGCAGGCGCGCTGTGCACTGAGGGGTGGGGATGCCGCTGATCAAATCGATCCAGCCGGTGGGGCAGACGCACATTGCGGAGTGCAGCGGCGCGCAGCTGGCCGTGGACCTGGCACGGCCGGACGGACAGCCCCACGGCATCGTCACCTTCATCCACGACGGTGACAGGGACCGCCGGGACACGGGGCTTCGGGAAACCGCCCGCGTCCTTCTGAGCCGGGGCTTCGTCGCCTGTCTCATGGATCTGCTCACCGCCGAAGAACGACGGCGCGATCTCGTCACCCACGAGCACCGGTTCAACCTCTCCCTTCATGCGGATCGCGTCCTGGGCGTTCTCGCCTGGCTGAGAGTGCAGCGCGGTCTGGAAGAGTGCCCGATCGGGCTTTTCGGGCGCGGAACCGGCGCGGCGGTCGCCGCCGTGGCGGCCTGCCGGCAACCCGAGCGAATCGCCTCACTGATCTGCGAAGGCGGCCGGGTCGATCTCGCGGGTCCCTGCCTTCTGCAGGTACGGGCGCCAACGCTGCTCATCGTCGGTGCCCGGGATTACGTCGGGGTAGAACTGTGCTGGGAAACGGCGGCCCGCATGCAGGCACCCGCGGAAATCGAGGCCATCAGCGGCGCCGACCATGAAATCGGCGGACTCAAGGCTCGCGGCCAGGTTGCCAATCTCGCGACGCAGTGGATGCTGCGGCATTTCCACCCCTGGTCGGGCCCCGGACCGTCCCCGGCGCCGGATGCGTAGCGCCACTCGGTGCCCCGGCGTGTGCGGCTGCGCATGCCTTTCCCACTCATCCGCTGCAGCGATCACGGTAAGGCTTTGTCTGGCGTCGCCGCCCGTAGTAGCCTCTCAACCCTCTCACCAGCTCCCGAGCCCCCATGCGTACGACGCCCGACAGAATTCGTCACGCGGTGCTTTTCGAAGTCCTCGGCGTGCTGATCGTCAGCCCGCTTGCGGGCTGGGCATTCGACCTTCCCGTGCACCGGGTGGGGGTGCTTGCGTTCGGAATGTCGCTACTGGCGATGGCGTGGAACTACGCCTACAACCTGCTGTTCGACCACGCGCTGCTCAACCTCCGGGGCCGCGTCCACAAAACGGTCCCCGAGCGTTTGGTTCACGCTGTAGCGTTCGAGGCCGGGATGTTCCTGATCAGCATCCCTCCCACGGTCTGGTGGATGCAGGTCAGCATCGGTGAAGCGCTACTGCTGTCAGCATCGCTGACGGTCTTCTACCTCGTCTATACGTACCTGTTCAATCTGGGGTATGACTGGGCGTTTCCGCTGCCGGAAGAACATACGAGCTGGCAGGACGAAAGGGGCTGAGGCAAGAGGAGGCGCGGGAGAAACCCTGCCGGAACATTACCGCGCCGCGGACGCCCCTGAGTGGAATTTGTCCGCCCACAACCGGCACCGCAGACGGTCTCGCTCCTCGTAGGCCGCAACGGCGGAGGGCAGATCCAGCCGGTATTCGTGCTCGGCGTCCTCCGCCAGAGCCGTCAACCGCATCGTGTACCACGCCGTGATACCTCCCGGCGGCGCCTCCTGAAACCGGGGAAACCCGGGATCGCCCTCATCGCCGTCTTCGGCCAGCCAGAGTTCCGGCAGACGCGGCCGCAGCACCATCGCGCGCGCCAGTCCCACGACATCGGCGGCGCCCTCCTGCACCACCTGCGCCGCCCACGACCGGGTTTTGAAACCTCCGGTCAACATCAGCGGTATGTCGGTCACCGTCCGCGCCCTTCTGGCGAAGTCCAGAAAATACGGGCCGGCGCCGCCGCCATCCGAGGCGGCCTTCGCCCCGGGGAAATACGTGCCTCCGCTAATATCGATCAGATCGACCGAGGTGCTGTCCAGAAACCGGACGACTTCCAGCGCATCGTCCTGTGTAAGCCCACCTTCCAGGTTATCCGTGGCGTTAAGCTTGATGCCGATGGGAAAGGTCGGCCCGACAGCGTTTCGCACCTTCTCGATCACATCGAGCACAATGCGGGATCGCCCCTCGATGGAACCGCCGTATCCGTCCCGGCGCCGATTGAACAGCGGCGAGAGGAACTGGCTCAGCAGAAAGCCATGCGCCGCATGGAGCTGTATTCCCGTAAAACCCAACGCCTTCGCTCGAGCCGCCGTGGCCGCGAACGTTCCGGGAAGCTCTTCCACCTCCTCCACCGACATTCCCCGGCAGTGCAATCCCGGCACGTCCAGCGCCGACGGCCCCTGCGGCCGGCTGATGGGCGGATGCGAGAGTGCTCCGGCATGACCGAGCTGTGCCCACAGTTGCACCCCGTTTACCGAGCCCCGTGCGGTGAACCGCCGCAATGCGTTTTCATCGGATTGGCCGTCAAGGACGAGATTTCCCGGCTTCTCCGGAAAACGAGAATCCCCCTGGACCTCACCGACAATCGACAGGGCCGCGCCTCCCTTGGCCCACCGCTCGTAGAGCCGGGCCTGCTCCGGCGTCGGATCGCCCCGTCCGTCGGCCAGCGAATCCGACATGGCGGACTTGGCAATGCGGTTCTTGAGGACTGCCCCACAGGGGAGATTCAGCGGCGTGTCGAGTGTCTGCTCGGGCGACGGCGATGACGTCATGGCTCTGCGGCTCCATGGGATCCGGGCGTACAGCTCGGCAGAGTACCGGACCCCGGCTGCAGCATCGAGCAACGCGGCCGAAGCGCGCGGAGACGGAGAAGAGCGGGCCGCAACGCAATGGCCGTGTGATAGGGTCTGCGCGTAACCCCACTCCGGAACTCAGCATCAAGCCGCGCCACTCGTATCCGCTCAGGTCCTGAACGCCATTGTGGTGGATGCGGCGTCCAGGAACGTCGACCCGCAGGCCCTTCTCGATGGCCTGCCCCCTGACGGTTCGTCAGCTACGCACGCCCGACGTCAGAGTCGACTCTGCGAGGTGGGGTTCCGCCTGATGGAACGCGCGCGGGAGCTTAGCGGCGATCCGCATATCGGGCTTCACCACGGTCGGCAGTTCCGGCCCGACTCGATCGGCGTTCTCGGTCATGTGCTGCTCTGCGCGAGGGATCTCGACGCCGCTTTCGACGCGCTGGGCCGATTCCAGGCACTAGTCGGGGACGGGATTCGACTACGCCCGACGCACGGCCCGAAG
>JASFMS010000386.1:0-3348 GCA_050117435.1 Ectothiorhodospiraceae bacterium
CCCGGCAATCTCACAGCCTCGAATCAGGGGCTCGAAGGCGTCGAATCCGGCCCGGGCTCGCCGGTGTGGATGTGACGGACGGCCGCGGCGAGCAGAGGGGCGGCATCCAGCACCGTAACTTTGTCGCGCAGGGTGTCCGCGTGCAGGCGAAACGGGGGAATGGTGTTGGTGATGATCAGTCGCTCGAGCCCCGACTCGGCCAGCACCTCATCGGCCTCGCCGACGAAGATACCGTGACTGGCGGCGGCGTAGACGCGTATTGCGCCGCGCTCTGTGCAGGCATGCGCCGCGCGTGCCAGCGTTCCGCCGGTGCTGACGAGGTCATCGAGTATGATCGCAACGCTGCCGTCGATGTCGCCGACCACCGCCGAGCCGGTGACCTCGCCGGCGCTGCGGTACTTTTCCAGAAATGCATTCCCCGCCTCGCGCCCCAGGCGGAGCGAGAGCGTCTGGCGAAAGGCTTCGGCCCGCTTGGCGCCGCCGGTGTCTGGCGACACCACCGTCACCGGCCGGTCCCGCACCAGCTCGACGAAATGCTCCGCGAACAGCGTCTGTGCCCGGAGATGATCTGTGCGACAGCGAAACGCATTCTGAAAGGCGGCCCGGTTGTGAACGTCGAGCACGACCACGCCGTCGAGCCCCACGGCCTCGAGCAGCTGGGCGACGTAGCGGGTCGTCACCGGATCCCGGGATTTGGTTCTGATGTCTTTGCGGGCATAACACAGGTAGGGCAGCACGGCCGTGAGCCGCGATGCGCCGGCGTCTCTCAGGGCGCCGAGGAAGAACAGCAGGCGGCAGAGCTTGTCATTGACGCTCAGCCGGGTGTCCGTGTACAGCGACTGCACGACGAACACATCGTTGTTGCGGACGCTCTCCAGCGGACGGATTTTGTGCTCGCCGTCCTCGAAATCCCGCTCCTCGTGGGACGCCGTTTCCACGCCGAGCTCGGCCGCTACCCGGCCCCCGTAGCTTCCGGCCGCCGCCAGGGCGAAGACGGCCATGCCCCCTGTCACCTTGCCCCCTTCAGGTAACGGACAAACCAGTTGCCGGCGAGCTCCGCTACCCGATCCAGGGTTCCGGGCTCCTCGAAAAGGTGGGTGGCGCCGGGGACGATCTCGATCTCGATTTCGACCTCTGCGCGCATACGCTGGGCGGCGTTCCGATTCAGCTCGATCACCACATCATCCAGTCCGCCGACGATCATCAGGGTCGGGGCGCGCACATCCACCAGGTAGGTATCGGCCAGATCGGGGCGGCCGCCACGGGACACCACGGCACTCACCGACTGTGGCCGAACGGCGGCGGCAACAAGGGCAGCAGCCGCGCCGGTACTGGCGCCGAAATACCCCAGCGGCAACACACCGAGTTCCGGATCGCGCCGCAGCCAGTCCGTGGCGCCCACCAGGCGTTCGGCGAGCCGCGGGATGTCGAACCGGTATTCCCGGCTGATCTGGTCCCGACGCTCCTCCTCGTCGGTGAGGAGGTCCATCAACACGGTGACCAGTCCCTGCTGCACCAGGTAGTTGGCCACCCAGCGATTGCGCGGGCTGAGACGGCTGCTGCCGCTGCCGTGGGCGAACAGCACTACCCCGCCTGCTTCCGTTTCCGGTCGCGTGACATCGGCCTGCAGCCGCACCCCGTCCGTATCGATTACCCGAGCCTCCCGATTCGGGCCCGGACCTGCTGTCCCTGTCATGGGGAATCCTCCCGGCGGCGGCAGGGCACGGCTCAGGGCCGCAGTGTGGCCTCGCGCTCCCGCTCCCGCCCCACGAGCACCGCCATGTCGTCAATCAGGTCGGCCAGCAACCCGATCACGTCATCCACGCTGAGGATGCCGACCAGTGCGTCGCCCTCTCTCACCACGGGAATCCGGCGCACACCCCGGGTACGCATGCGCCCCAGGGTTTCCAGGAGATCGTCGCTGTCCCGGGCTGTGAGCAACGGCTCGGTTATCACGTCCTTTACGGCCAGCTCGTCGGTGGATAGACCCGTCGCCATGACCTCGATTACCAGGTCACGATCGGTGAGTATCCCCACCGGCACACGAGCGTTGTCGCTATCCTCGACCACCACGACATCGCCCACGTGAAACCGGCGCATCAGCTCCGCAGCGGTCTGCACCGTTTCGTCCGCGCCGATGATCACCACCTCACGGTTACAGTATTGTCCGAGAGACATCACCTATCCTCCCTACCCCTTGATACATACCATCGGCTCCAGACGCGCGACGCGCCGGGCGAGTCCGGCCTGCTCCGCCGCCGCCACCACCTCGCCCACGTCCTTGTAGGCGCCCGGCGCCTCCTCGGCCACACCCCGGGCGGAGGGGCTGCGGATGACGATGCCGCGCTCCGCCAGCGACCGGATCACCTCCCCGCCGCGCCATTGCCGGGTGGCCTGGCGGCGGCTCATGCGGCGCCCGGCACCGTGGCACGCCGAGGCAAAGGCATCATTCCCCGGTGGCGGCTCCCCCGCCAGAACCCACGACTCGGTACCCATGGTGCCGCCGATAAACACCGGCTGCCCGGTCTCGCGGTAGGCCGGCGGCAGATCCGGGTGTCCCGGCCCGAACGCCCGGGTTGCGCCCTTGCGATGAACGAACAGATCCCGTTCGCTACCGCCGCTCCGGTGGCGTTCCGCCTTGCAGGTGTTATGGGAGACGTCGTAGATCAGCGCGATGGCCGCCTCCGGCAGCACCTCGGCGAAGGCCTCTCGAGTCAGGTGGGTGATGATCTGGCGGTTGGCCAGCGCACAGTTGATGGCGGCGCGCATGGCGCCCAGGTATCGGCGGCCCAGTTCCGAGTCCAGCCGCGCGCAGGCCAGTTCCCGGTCGGGCAGTCGGATGCCCTGCTGCGGCGCGGCCTCCACCATTTCGCGCAGATACTCGGTGCCGATCTGGTGACCCAGGCCCCGCGAGCCGCAGTGGATGCTGACCTTCACATCGCCGACGGCGAGCCCGAACGCCGCGGCGGCCGCCGGGTCGAAGATCTCTTCGACCCGCTGCACCTCGAGATAGTGATTGCCGGAACCGAGAGTCCCCATTTCGCGGCGCTGACGCCGGCGGGCCTGGGCGGATACGGCCTCGGGCTGCGCTCCCTCAACGCAGCCGTCCTCCTCAATGAACGGGAGGTCCAGTTCGCTGCCCCAGCCGCGCTCCACGGCCCAGCGGGCACCACGGCCCAGCATGGCGCTCATCTCCGCGTCGTCCAGGGAAATTTCGCCGCGGCTGCCCACGCCCGCGGGAATCCACTGGAACAGGGCCTCGGCCAGGCTTTCGCGCTCGGACTCGACCTGCTCCCGGGACAGGCCGGTATGCAACATGCGCACGCCACAGGAAATGACGAATCCCAC
>JASFMS010000387.1:0-3345 GCA_050117435.1 Ectothiorhodospiraceae bacterium
CTGACGGGGCGGGCGCCCCCGGCTGCTCAGGTAGGTACCATCATGACCCGAATCATCGCCGTCGCGAACCAGAAGGGTGGAGTCGGCAAGACGACGACCTGCGTGAACCTGGCCGCATCGCTGGCGGCCAACCGCAGGCGGGTGCTGCTGGTGGACATGGATCCCCAGGGCAACGCCACGGTCGGCTGCGGTCTCGACAAGGATGACCTCACAATCACCAACTACGAAGTCCTGATGCGCGAGGTGACACCGGCCGAGGCGATGATCCGGGTCGAGTCCGCCGGTTTCGATCTGCTGCCGGGCAACGGTGACCTGACGGCTGCCGAAGTCGCGCTGATGGATGCCGAGGCGCGCGAGCAGCGTCTCCGCGAGCTCCTTCGCGCGATCGCCGACGACTACGACTACGTGCTGGTGGACTGCCCGCCGTCCCTGAACATTCTGACGGTGAACGCGCTGGTCGCCGCCCACCGGGTCCTGATTCCGATTCAGTGCGAATACTACGCCCTGGAGGGACTGAGCGCGCTCCTCAACACCATCCGGCGCGTGCAGCAGACCGCCAATCCGGACCTCGAGATCGAAGGCCTGCTGCGCACCATGTTCGATCCTCGCAACAATCTGGCCAATCAGGTGGGCGCCCAGCTCATGCAGCACTTCGACGAAAAGGTCTATCGCACACAGATACCGCGCAACGTGCGTCTCGCCGAGGCACCGAGCCACGGGCGTCCTGCGTTGCAGTACGACCGCACTTCCCGCGGCGCCATCGCCTACATGGCGCTTGCCAGCGAAATGCTCCGGCGCGAGAGCGCCGGTCTGGCGGCGAGCGCCGGGTAACGATGGACGGAGGAGCCATGTCGAACAAGCGCCGGGGACTGGGACGCGGACTGGACGCCCTTCTGGGCGGCGCACCGGAGGACGCCGAGGGAAACGAGCAGCCGGAACGCGGTGAGCTGCGTAAGCTGCCCCTGGACCTGCTCGACCGCGGACGCTACCAGCCACGCACCGATTTCGATCCCGGCGCGTTGCAGGAGCTTGCCGACTCCATACGGGCGCAGGGCGTGGTCCAGCCCATCGTCGCCCGGCCGCAGCCCGGCGGGCGTTTCGAGATCGTCGCCGGCGAGCGCCGCTGGCGCGCGGCTCAGCTTGCCGGGCTGGAGGAGATTCCCGCGCTCGTCCGCGAGATCCCCGACGAGACCGCGGTCGCCGTCGCCCTCATCGAGAACATCCAGCGTGAGGATCTGAATCCCCTGGAAGAGGCCTCTGCGCTCAAACGCCTTACCGGCGAATTCGGCATGACCCACCAGGCCGTGGCCGATGCCGTGGGCCGGTCGCGGGTCAGTGTCTCCAACCTGCTGCGCCTGCTGGAGCTGGCGCCGGAAGTGAAAGAACTGATCAGTGCCCGGCAGCTCGAGATGGGTCACGCCCGGGCGCTGCTATCGCTGGAGGGGGCCCAGCAGATCGAAGCCGCGCGGCTCGTGGTCAAGCGCGGACTGTCCGTGCGCGAAACCGAGGCATTGGTGAGGCGCATACTGGAAGGCCGGGACCAGCCGCGGAAGAAACCGGAACCCGACCCCAACATCCGCCGGCTGCAGGACGATCTCGCCTCCCGGCTCGGCGCCACCGTCCAGATCGACCATGGCCGCACCGGCAAGGGCAAACTCGTCATCCAGTACAACGACCTGGATGAACTGGACGGAATTCTCGAGCATATCCGCTGAGCGGCGGCGATTCGGCACACGTCGCAAAACTACAAATGCGAGTCGGGCCACGTCCGGCCATTGGCGTGGCCGTGGCCCGCGGCCCCCGGCAGCCTTGGCCTGCGGAGTGTAGCGAACAATCAGTTGCGGCCGGCATTGCGCTAAATGCCCGAGAAAACATCCGAAATGGCGGGGATCGCCGGTTGATTGGCGTGAACCTTCCCTCTATACTCCGGCGGCGGTCGAAACGGGGGTCCGTTCGCGGGGTGGATAGCGCCCGGCCTCTGGACCGGCCGAAGAAACCGTCGACCGGACCGACCGCGCCAAAGCCGTAGTGTCGCGGTCGGCGAGGGTCGCAGGGCGAGAACCGCGAGCGGAGGAGTAAGCGCGTGCAGCATCTTTCATCGCAGCACGCACGGCGACGCGCCTACCGCATCGTTCTAGCCCAGCTGGCCGTCACGGCGGTATTCGGGTTAGTGTTTGGCGCCACCATGGGCGCAACCGCGGGGTTGTCCGCGCTGATCGGCGGCGGAGTCGTTACAATCGCCACCTATTATCAGGTGCGCATTGCCTTCTCCCCGCGCAATGCCGGCAACGCCCTTGGCATGGCCCGCGCGTTCTACGTCGCGGAAGTGGTCAAGATGCTGTTGATCGCCGTCCTGCTGGCGCTGGCGCTCAACTGGCTGACCCTGGAATTTCTGCCCCTGATGCTGGCATTCATTGCCGCGCTGGGGGTTTTTTTCGCCGCGCTCCTGGTGGACGCCCGGAGCGCGACATAAAGCGGGGACCGATACGGAACGGGTGTCATGGCTGAGACAGAGAGTCCGACAGACTACATCGTTCACCACCTCACGAACCTGACGGGTGATCGGCTTGCGCACCACGGCGCCGAGGCGGGAGGTTTCTGGACCTTTCACCTGGACACCCTGTTCTTCTCCATCGTGCTCGGCCTGATTTTCATCGGCGTCTTCCGTGCCGCGGCCAAGCACGCCACGAGCGGTACGCCGGGCAAGCTGCAGAACTTCTGCGAAATCCTGATCGAATTCGTGGACCAGCAGGTCAAGGACAGTTTCCACGGCCGCAGCGAGCTGATCGCGCCCCTGGCGCTGACCATCTTCGTCTGGGTGTTCCTGTGGAACTTCATGGATCTGATTCCGGTGGACCTGCTGCCGCTTATTGCCTCCTCGGTTGGAGTGCCGTATCTGAAGGTGGTTCCGTCCACCGACCTGAACGCCACCTTTGGCCTGTCCATCAGCGTGCTGTTCCTGGTGTTCTTCTACAGCATCAAGGTCAAGGGCGTGAAAGGGTTCGGCAAGGAAGTGCTGACGAAGCCCTTCGGTCCCTGGCTGGCACCGGCGAACCTGCTGCTGCGCATCGTCGAGGACCTGGCCAAGCCCATCTCACTGGCCCTTCGACTGTTCGGCAACCTGTACGTGGGCGAGCTGATCTTCATTCTCATCGCCCTGTTCACGCTGAACACGAGCTTTTCGCATTTCACCATGGGGGATATCCCGCTGTTCATCGTCCAGATCCTTCTGGGCACCGGCTGGGCCATCTTCCATATCCTGATCATCACCCTGCAGGCCTTCATCTTCATGGTGCTGACGATCATCTATCTCAGCATGGCCTGCGAGGACCACTGATCCGTTTC
>JASFMS010000388.1:0-3329 GCA_050117435.1 Ectothiorhodospiraceae bacterium
CACGGCCCTGGAGGCGCGCAGCCCGGGCGAGGCCCTGGTTGCCGCCGAGTCGGTGGGGTTCCCGGTAGCCATGAAGATCAGTTCGCCGCATATCACGCACAAACGTGACGTGGACGGGGTTCGGCTGGACGTGCGCGACGCACGCTCCGTGCGCGGCGCCTACACCGAAATCATTGAGGCCGTGCGACAGGCGGCTCCCGACGCGGAGCTGCGCGGCGTCACGGTGGAACCGATGCGCGGCGGTGCCCACGCCCGCGAGCTCATCGTCGGCGTGACCCGTGATTCGGTTTTCGGCCCCGTCGTCACATTCGGCTCCGGCGGGTCCATGACGGAAATACTGCGGGACCGGGCTGTGGCACTTCCACCGTTGAACACCTTCATCGCCAGCGACCTGATAAGGCGCACGCGCATATCGAGACTCCTGGAGCGCCAGCGCAACATGCCGCCCGCCAACCTGGAGGCCGTCCGGGAGGTCCTCCTGCAGGTCTCCAATCTCGTCTGCTCTCTACCCCACGTGCGCGAGATGGACATCAATCCACTCATGGTCGACGAAAACGGTGCCGTGGCGGTGGATGCCCGTTTCGCCATTGAGCATCCGCCCTCGTCCCCGGACCGCTACGGGCATCTGGCGATTCACCCGTACCCGGCCCACCTGGTAAGCCGGCACCAGCTCCCCGACGGCACCGATGTAACCATAAGGCCCATCCGACCCGAGGACGCCGAAATCGAACAGGCGTTCGTCAGCAACCTGTCGGCGGAAGCCAAATACTTCCGCTTCATGGAGACACTGGAGCGGCTGTCGCCGGCGATGCTGGCACGTTTCACCCAGATCGACTATGACCGGGAAATGGCCCTCATCGCGGTGCGCCACGACGGCGACCGGGAAGAGGAAATCGGAGTCGCCCGCTACACCATGGACCCGGACGAGGAAGGTTGCGAGTTCGCCCTGGTCGTCAGCGACCGGGAGCGTCGCCGAGGGCTGGGCTCCCGGCTGATGCACGCCCTCATGGAGAGCGCTCGCGCCAAGGGGCTGTCACGCATGCACGGTGAAGTGCTGGCCACCAACTCGAATATGCTCCGGTTGATGCGCCACCTGGGCTTCACCTCGACGACCGATGAGGATGACCCCGGTATCCGTCGAGTCGCGGTACAGCTTTAGGGTAAGGCTGAACAACTCGCGCGAGCGCTTCCTTAACGCAGTACCCGCTCTGACCGAAGTCGGCTCCGTTCCAAAAGGAGTACTGACAGGTTGTGAAAAACCGCCCGGGTGCTGCGAGCGCAGCGATCCTCGCCCACGTCGGGAACGACGGGCATCGCTGTCGCTCAGCCCATACTACGGTACTGCCCCTACGGCAGTTGCACTGCCGGGTAGAATGGGAAGAACGCAGTAATGCCCCTCGTTTCCCCAGCACCGCACAGGGAACACGGACGCCGCTGGTAATGAAGTCACCAAGGCCGGCAGTAGCGCGCCTCCCCGCAAGCGCTCGGGAACGCTCTCGCTACGGCGTTCGAAGATTTCACAACCCTCTGAGTCAAGCGGTCAGCGGCTGCACAGCGCGCCCGCAGACAGGGCGCGCTGTGCAGCGCAGAGGCACGCGGAAATTTTTCTGCGTTTACTTAGTCGTCGCCGTCACTTTCCGAACGGGGCTTTCGCCGATGCCGGAAGCTGACTTTCACTTCACTTGACGTCTCTTCCCGGGCTGGCCGCCGATCGATCTGTTCGGACCAGGTTTCGGTCGGTTCCGGGGATTCTTCGCGATTGCGGCGGCGTTTCACCCGCGGCGGCCAACGGCGGTATTTCTTGTTCGTATTCGTGTCACTGCCACGCATGACCGGCTCCTTGTAGTGGCACGCGCGGTGCCAGGGTCGGATTCCGCGAGAAGGGGGTTCGCGGACGGCATCGATACAGCCAACGCCTCCTTCCCCTATAGGTACGGGCGCCCGCCTTTTCAAGGCGATGACGACGCGCGGTGGAACTCCGCCATTGCTCTCGCAACAGGGAACGCCCGCCTTGAGGGTCGCCCAGTATCCGGCGTCTCCAACGGGAGCGGTGCCTGCCCCGAGCTGCCGGGTACGCGACGCTTATTCCGACCTACCCGACTCAGCCGACTGACCGACTGACCAATTAACCGATTAACGGATTAACCGACTAACCGATCGACCGATCAACGAATCAGACAATCAATACAACGCCGCGAACAGGCGCCTGCGGAACGCCATGACCAGCGGGTCGTCGGCACCCAGCAGGTCGAAAATTTCCAGGATCGTCCGGCGCGCAGCGTCGTCGCCGTAGGCGCGATCGCGACGCATCAGTGAAAACAGATCCTCCAGCGCCCCTTCCTGGTCTCCCTTTGCGAGCCGGTGCAGCGCCAGATAGTAAGCCGCCTCGGAATCGGCGGCGTCCTGGGCCAGCCGGGCCTGCAACGCTTCAGCATCCGGGGCCTCGGCAAGTCGCCCCATGAACTCCAGTTCCGCGCGCAGCGCCTTCACCTCGGGATCGTCCGCCACCTCCTCGGGCAGCGTCTCCAGCAGGGACTCGGCGGCGGCGCTGTCGCCTCCGGCGGCAATGACCCGCGCCAGTGCCACGGTCACGGCCACGTTCCCTGGCTCCTTTTCCCGGGCCTGGCGCAGCGCCTGCTCCGCCGCATCCAGATCCCCCTCCGCCATTGCCTTCAGACCGACTTCCCGCAACGACTCCGCGGCGGACAGATCGGGTTTCGCCGGTTTTATGTGGTGGTCCAGAAACGCGCGCACCTGTCCTTCCGGCAGGGCGCCGGAAAACTCGTCGATGACGCGACCGTCCTTCACCAGTTTGCACGTTGGCAGACTGCGAATCCCGATTTCCGCAGCCAGCCGCTGCTCTTTCTCGGTATCCACCTTGGCCAGGATGAAGCTTCCGCCGTACTCTTCGGCGAGCTTTTCCAGAATCGGCCCGAGGGTGCGGCACGGCCCGCACCACTCAGCCCAGAAGTCCACCAGAACCGGAACTCGCTGCGAGGCTTCCACGACCGCCTGCGCGAAATTGCCCTCACCTGCCTCCACGATATACGCCGACTCGCTCATGGACCCATCGCCATCCCGTTAACTTGGACCTGGTAACCCCCGAATTCCGCCACTATGCGCCAGCAGACGGAACTCGCCATGTTCAACGAACCCATTATACCCCCCCGGGGATGCAAGGAAACGCTGAACGATTCGCGGGAGCCATTGCCCCCTGGGCGCTGTAATCGCCTTGACCCGAGCCGGCTCCGTTCCGAACGAGCACAGAAGCCGGGGGTCAATGGGCGGGTCACAAAGCTGCAACCCCCGTGCAATACTATCCTCTGGCC
>JASFMS010000389.1:0-3326 GCA_050117435.1 Ectothiorhodospiraceae bacterium
CGCCGGAACGCCTGGAAGCCCTGGAGCGTACCTTGCAGGTGGGAAGCTGACGAATTCAGTCGGCCTTTCGGGTCGCCACGCGGCTCAGTTCCTCGCTCAGCTTTGCCGCCAGGCGCTCGGCGGTTGCCCAGGTCGTGAGCGTGTCTCCCAGTTCCCGTAAATCTGTCACCCGCAGGCCCGCGTAGCCACAAGGGTTGATCCGGGAAAACGGCTCCAGATCCATGTCCACGTTAAGGGCGACGCCGTGATACGTGGCGCCCCGGCGCACGCGCAGTCCCACTGAGGCGATCTTGGCATCGTCCACATAAACGCCGGGGGCATCGCGGCGGGCATGGGCGTCGATGCCCCGCGCGGCGAGAACTGCGATGACGGCGTCTTCGAGGACGCTGACCATCGTCCGGATCCCGATTCCGCGCCGGCGCAGGTCCACCAGCGTATACGCCACTACCTGGCCGGGCCCGTGGTAGGTGACCTGACCGCCACGATCCACCGGAATGACGGGGATATCTCCCGGGGCCAGCAGGTGTTCGCGCTTGCCGTTGCGTCCCAGCGTAAACACCGGGGGATGTTCCAGCAGCCAGATCTCGTCGTCGGTCCCGGGCGTGCGGCTGTCGGTGAACGACTGCATGCGCCGCCACGTGTCCTCGTAGTCGGCGCAGCCGAGGCGGTGAGTCGTGATAGCGAGGCCGGCGGCTCCCGCCGTGGGTGTTTCGGAGGCGTTCACAGCGTCGCCAGAATGGACTCGTGGGCCTGCAGGTCCCGGTAGATGGCTTCCAGCTGCCCCCGGCTCTCCGCGGTGAAGGTGATCGTCACCGATATGTAGCTTCCCCGGCTGCTCTCGCTGAGGCGCACGTCATCGGCGCTGACCCCCGGTGCGTGCTGGGCCACGATTTCCAGAACCGTTCGCTCCAGGGCGATGCCGCTGCGCCCCATGGCCTTGACCGGGTAGGTGCAGGGGAACGTCAGAGGCGATTCTTCCTGGGTGGTCATGCAACCTCCGGCCTGCCGGGCGACAGGGCCCGGCAAGGCGCTATCGTTTCTACTGGAACATCAGCAGTACTTCGTCGACCATGCGCTGCCACAGGCTGCCCGTGGGGACTCCCTGCAGGGCTACCAGGGGCGCCTCGGCCACGGTGCCGCTCTTGAGCTTCACGGTTACCGTACCGTATTTGCCGCCGTCGGTTACCGGCGCCATGATCATGTTGTCCACGCTCATGGACGCTTCCAGACTATCGTACTGGCGCTGCGGAATCGTCACCCACAGGTCCCGGGCCAGCCCCAGCGGGGCGACGTCCTCGGCACCCTTCCATACGCGCGCCTTGGTGAGGGTTTCGCCCGCCTTGTACAGGCGGTGCGTCTCGTAGAAGCGGAAGCCGTAATTGAGCAGGGCCTGACTCTGGTCGGCCCGCGCGTTCTCGCTGTCCGCGCCCATGACCACGGAGATCAGGCGCATGCCGTCGCGCTCCGCGGACGCCGTGAGACAGTATCCGGCGGTGTCGGTATGCCCGGTCTTGAGGCCGTCCACCGACGGATCCCGCCACAGTAGCTTGTTGCGGTTGTACTGTTCGATGTCGTTGTACTTGAAGACTTTCTGCGAGTAGTAGTCGTAGTACTCCGGGAAGTCGAGGATGAGCGCGCGGGCCAGGATCGCCGTGTCATGGGCGGTGGAGTAGTGCTTTTCGTGGGGCAGGCCCGTCGCATTCATGTAGTGGGTATTTTTCATGCCCAGCTGACGTGCGTACTGGTTCATCACCTGGGCGAAGGTGTTTTCGTCGCCGGCAACGTGCTGAGCCAGCGCAATGCTGGCGTCGTTGCCCGACTGGATGATCATCCCCTTGATCAGGTCCTCCAGCGGGATTTTGTCGCCCACCTCGATGAACATGCGCGACCCGGGGGCGCGCCAGGCCTTTTCGCTGACGCGGACCTTGTCGTCCAGGGAAATGTGGCCGGCCTTGAGCTCGGCGAAGACCACGTAAGCGGTCATCAGCTTGGTCAGGCTGGCCGGTTCGTGGCGTTTGTCGCTGTTCTCGTCGACGATTACGCGACCGCTGTGGTAGTCCATGAGCACGTAACTGTCGGATGCCAGCTGGGGCGGCGCCGGCAGCGGTACGGGCTGGGACTGGGCCAGGACAGTAGTGCTGCCCAGGATGGCGACAAGGGTGAGGACGAGCGAAACGAGCCTGGGTGACTTCATAGCCCTGTATTTTCTGCATCTGGTTGATTGAAAGCGAATGGCCGGCCGCGTCTTCACGTCCCGCCGATTTCCGGTCGTGGCCCCGCGGGCCGCCCGGCTACTGCGCGTCCGCGTCGCTGGCTGCGACGGCGCCTTGATCGGCGACCACCACCTGGGATTCGGAGACGCCGTGCGCCTCCAGGTCGGCGGTCAGCCGGTCGACTGCTTCGGCGCTGTCCAGCGGGCCCACGCGCACGCGATAGATGCGCTGTCCGCCGGATTGGCCGGTTTCCACCCGAACCGGCGCGGGCAGCTCGGCCGCTTCCATGCGCCCCAGCATTCGGAATGCGTTGTCCCGATTCGAAAAGGCGCCGACCTGCACGTAGTAGTCGACCGCCTCACTGCTGTCAGGTTCCTTTGCCGGCGCCGTTTGCGCCGTCGTTCCGGCCACGGACGTACCCTGGCCGACCGTGCGTATTTCCACCGGCGCCGTGCCGTGGCCCAGCATGTCCAGTTTGGCGGCTGCCGCGTAGGAAAGATCGATGATGCGGTTGCGGGCGAACGGGCCGCGATCATTGACCTTGACCACCACCTGGCGCCCATTGCGCAGGTTGGTGACCTCCACGTATGTGGGCAGCGGCAGGCGCTTGTGGGCGGCGGTCATCTTGTACATGTCGTACGGCTCACCGCTGGACGTCCGCTTGCCGTGGAATTTCTTTCCGTACCAGGAGGCGATACCACGCTGGTGGAAGTTCGTCGCACCGTCCATTACTTCGTAGCGACGCCCGTTGACCACGTACGATTCCGGATTGCCGTACTTGCTCGGCGGTTCCTGGCGCGGGCGTGCGTCCGGAATGGCACCAGGGTCGCTGATGGGCCGGCCCGGGCCGTCGGTGGGCAGCGGGCTGCAGCCAACCGCGAGCGCCGTCGCGGCAGCGCCCGCCAGCCCTCTCAGCACCCGTCCCCTCATCCCTGCTCCTCGCGCTCACGGGCGATGGCGCGGCTGAGCTGGTGCACCGCCATGGCGTACAGGGGGCTGTGATTGTAGCGCGTGATGACGTAGAAGTTGTTGAACGTCACCCAGTATTCCTCGCCGTCTTCGTCTTCGAGGGCCAGCAGGCGCGCGGCCCTCGCGCTGTCGCCGTCCCCGTTC
>JASFMS010000390.1:0-3321 GCA_050117435.1 Ectothiorhodospiraceae bacterium
CTCGACCTGGAGGGCGCCAGAGCCCGGATCGCCGAGCGCATCGTGCGTGAGATCGGCGACAGGCTGACGTTTCTCGTGGACGTGGGCCTGGGTTACCTCACGCTGAGCCGCAGCGCCGATACGCTCTCCGGCGGCGAGGCCCAGCGCATTCGGCTGGCGAGTCAGATCGGTGCCGGCCTCGTGGGCGTTATGTACGTCCTGGACGAGCCCTCCATCGGTCTGCACCAACGGGACAATCATCGATTGCTTGAGACTCTGATCCGGCTGCGCGATCTCGGCAACACGGTAATCGTCGTGGAGCACGACGAAGACGCCATTCGCGCCGCCGACCACGTGGTGGACATGGGACCGGGTGCCGGCGCGCACGGCGGGGACGTCGTGGCCCAGGGAACGGTGCAGGAAATCATGGGCAGCAGCACCTCCCTTACCGGCGACTACCTGGCCGGGCGCAAACGCATCGCCCTGCCCGCCTCGCGCCGCGCCCCGGATCCGGAGCGGGTACTGGCGGTACACGGCGCCAGCGGCAACAACCTGCACGACGTGGACCTGGAAATCCCCGCCGGCTTGATGGTATGCGTTACCGGCGTCTCAGGGTCGGGCAAGTCCACGCTGGTCAACGACACCGTCTACCGCGAGGCGGCGCGCGTGCTGAACCGGGCCGGCGAGTCCCCGTCCCCCTTCCGCCGCATCGACGGCCTGGAGCACTTCGACAAGGTCGTGGACATCGACCAGAGCCCCATCGGCCGCACGCCACGCTCCAACCCGGCAACCTACACGGGCCTGTTCGGGCCCATCCGCGAGCTGTTCGCCGCCACGCCGGAGGCCAGAGCCCGTGGCTACAAGCCGGGGCGCTTCAGCTTCAACGTCAAGGGCGGACGCTGCGAGGCATGCCAGGGTGACGGTGTGCTACGGGTGGAGATGCACTTCCTGCCGGATGTCTATGTGCTCTGCGACGTCTGCAAGGGACGGCGCTACAATCGCGAGACACTGGAGATCAAGTACAAGGGCCTGAACATACACGAGGTCCTGGAGCTCACCGTCGAGGAGGCTCTGGAGCTGCTACGCCCGGTCCCGGTGCTCGCCCGCAAGCTGGAAACGCTGGCCGAGGTGGGGCTTTCCTATATAAAACTTGGCCAGAGCGCCACCACACTCTCCGGCGGCGAAGCACAGCGGGTGAAGCTGGCCCGGGAGCTGTCGAAACGGGATACCGGCAATACGCTTTACATCCTGGATGAACCCACCACCGGACTCCACTTCGACGATATCGATCAACTGCTGCGCGTACTCGGACGGTTGCGGGACCACGGCAACACGGTGGTGGTGATCGAACACAACCTGGACGTCATCAAAACCGCCGACTGGATCATCGACCTGGGCCCGGAAGGCGGCGACGGCGGCGGACGCATCGTGGCCACCGGAACGCCGGAGCAGATCTGCGAAGTGGAGGCATCCCATACGGGGCGGTATCTGCGGCCGCTGCTCACGCCCGAAGCGGGAGAACAGGGGGAGAAAATTCTAGCCGCCGATGAACGCGGATGAACACTGATTGGTATTAGCCACAGATGGACACGGATGAATCGGATGTTCGAGGGCCTCTGCCGGTTTTTGTTCCATCCACGTTTATCTGTGTCTATCTGTGGCCATAAATAATCAGCGTTTATCGGCGTTCATCCGCGGCGAAAAATGCCGGGCACAAAAAAAGGGGCCTCACGGCCCCTTTCCGATCGTAACGCCTGATGGCGATCAGGCGTCGGCCTCTTCGGCGACCGCCTTGATGCTCAGGCGCACGCGGCCCTGACGGTCGACCTCCAGGACCTTGACCCGCACGGTCTGGCCCTCGGAGAGCTCGTCGGAGACGCTTTCCACGCGGCGATTGGAGATCTGGGAGATGTGCACCAGACCGTCCCGGCCGGGCAGAATGTTCACGAAGGCGCCGAAGTCCATCAGCTTGATGACGCGGCCCTCGTAAATCTTGCCCACCTCCACATCGGCGGTCAGCAGCTCGATGCGCTTGCGGGCGTCGTCTGCGGCGGCCTTGTCCACCGAGGCGATGGTGACGGTGCCGTCATCGGAAATATCGATGGTGGTACCCGTCTCCTCGGTAAGCTGGCGGATAGTCGCCCCGCCCTTGCCGATGACGTCGCGAATCTTCTCCGGATCGATCTTGATCGTCAGCAGGCGCGGCGCGTAGGCGGACATCTCCTGGCGCGGCGTCTGAATCACGTCGTTCATCTTGGAGAGGATGTGCAGACGGCCTTCCTTCGCCTGCTCCAGCGCCTTCTCCATGATCTCACGGGTGATACCGTTGATCTTGATGTCCATCTGCAGCGCCGTGACGCCGTCGTCGCTGCCGGCCACCTTGAAGTCCATGTCCCCGAGGTGGTCCTCGTCGCCAAGGATGTCGGAGAGCACGGCGAACTCCTCACCTTCCTTGATCAGGCCCATGGCGATGCCCGCCACCGGAGCCTTGATCGGTACGCCCGCGTCCATCAGGGACAGGCTGGTACCGCAGACCGAGGCCATGGAGCTGGAGCCGTTGGACTCGGTGATCTCCGAGACCACGCGGATCACGTAGGGGCACTCCTCCTGACTCGGCATGACGGCCTGAATACCGCGCTTGGCCAGCTTGCCGTGACCGATCTCGCGACGCTTGGGACCGCCCATGAAGCCAACTTCACCGACACAATAGGGAGGGAAATTGTAGTGGAGCATGAAGGGCTCCTTGCGCTCCCCCTCGATGGCATCGATGATCTGCGCATCCCGCCCGGTACCGAGCGTGGTCACCACCATGGCCTGGGTCTCGCCGCGGGTGAAGATGGCGGAACCGTGAGTCCGGGGCAATGCGCCCACCTCGATGTCGATAGACCGCACAGTGCGGGTATCGCGGCCATCGATGCGCGGCTCGCCCTTGATGATGCTGCCGCGCACGATCTTCTTCTCGAGCGACTTGAAGGCGTCGGCAACGGCGGACGCCGTCCAGCCTTCTCCGCCCTCTTCCGTAGCCACCAGCTCGGCAACGGCCTTTTCGCGCACCTGGCCGATGCGGTCCTGGCGCTCCTGCTTGTCCTGAACGCCGTAGGCCTCACGAAGATCCGCCTCGGCCAGCTCGGCAAGTCGGCCCTGCAGCACCGTGTCCTTCTCGGGCGGCTGCCAGTCCCAGCGCGGTTTGCCGGCCTCGGCCGCCAGCTCCTTGATCGCGGAGATAGCGGTCTGCATCTGCTCGTGGCCGAACAGCACGGCGTCCAGCATGGTGCTCTCGGGCAGGCGATCGGCCTCGGATTCCACCATCAGCACCGCCTGCTCGGTACCCGCCACCACCAG
>JASFMS010000391.1:0-3319 GCA_050117435.1 Ectothiorhodospiraceae bacterium
GCCTCGAAGAAAGGCAGGTCCACGCACTGGGTGGTGGGATTGGCCGGGAAATTCATGATGAGCATCTTCGGCTTCGGCCACGTATCCCGGACGGCCTTTCTCAATTCCTCGAAGAACCCCTCCCCGGGGCCCAGCGGCACATGACGGATGTCCGCTCCGGCAATCACCACACCGTAGGGATGGATGGGATAGGACGGGTTTGGCACGAGCACATTGTCTCCCGGCCCCAGAGTCGCCAGAGCCAGGTGCGCCAGCCCTTCCTTGGAACCGATGGTGACGATGGCCTCGCTTTCCGGATCCAGCTCCACCGCGTAGCGGTCCCGGTACCAGTTGGTGATGGCGCGGCGCAGCCGCGGTATGCCGCGGGAGACCGAGTACCGGTGCGTATCGGGCCGCTGCGCGGCTTCGCAGAGCTTCTCGACGATATGCGGCGGCGTAGGACGGTCCGGATTACCCATGCCGAAGTCGACGATATCCTCACCCCGGGCTCGGGCTGCCGCCTTGAGTTCATTGACGATGTTGAAGACGTAGGGCGGCAGGCGCTTGATTCGCTGAAACTCGTCGTTCAATTCTGGCCTCTGCATGGTGCTGCTCTCTGGCACTGGCATGGATACGCCCGAGCGCGCGGGTGTGGCGCGCGCGCACGAGGCGCCACGGGAACGGCTCGAAAGCAATCGGCGGATGGCAAACCTCGAAAACTACTCATCGGCGGAAATACTGTCAATCGAGCCGTCTTGCGGGCTTCGGAGCCGCTGGGCTATCGTGGACTCCATGAAGATGATTCTGGAGAAGGGCGATGCGGCCAGCAACCGCATTCGTCACTATGAGCCCGGCCAGTTGACCATTAACGACCGGGTACTGGAAACCAGCGTGCTCGTCACGCCCGGAACAGACCTCAGGGACTGGCCGCCGGCAACCTTCGAGGACCTAGTCCCTGAGCATGCTACCCCGATTCTGGATCTGGAACCGGAGGTGGTTCTTCTTGGCACGGGCCCGTCGCAGCGCTTCCCGGAACGGGAAATCATGCTCGCCTTCCTGGAACGGGGGATCGGCATCGAGGTCATGGACACTGCCTCGGCCTGCCGTACCTACAACATCCTCATGGCCGAGGACCGACGCGTCGTAGCCGCACTCATCATCCGTTGACCGGGCACCACAGCCGCTGATTTCTGGAACCCATGGACAGCAGAACGCCGACCGGCTCATCGCCTCCCTGGCGACGAACCGATCGGCGTTTCCGAAGCGGCTGTCTCAGCCGAAGACCGCGTCCTGGGAAAAGCCCGCCCGCTCCATTACCTCGCGCAGCTTGCGCAGCGCATCGATCTGGATCTGGCGAACGCGCTCCCTGGTGACACCGATTTCGTTACCCACCTCCTCCAGGGTCGCCTTTTCGTGCCCGCGCAAACCGAAACGACGCTCCACCACCGCCCGTTGCTTATCGCTCAACTCGTCTAGCCAGGCATCCAGGTGACCGATCACGTCTTCGTCCTGGAGCGCCGAAAACGGGTCCGGGTTGGTGTCGTCGGGAATAGCGTCCAGCAGAACCCGATCGGCGTCCTTACCGATGGGCGTATCGACTGAGGTCACGCCCTCGTTGAGCCCCATCATTCGGCGCACATCCTCGATGGGACGGCCCATCTGGGTGGCGATATCCTCCACCGTGGGCTCGTGATCGAGTTTCTGCACCAGCTGCCGGGCGGTCCGAAGATACTGGTTGATTTCCTTGATGACGTGGATGGGGAGCCGGATGGTGCGGGTCTGATTCATGATCGCCCGCTCGATGGTCTGGCGTATCCACCATGTGGCGTAGGTCGAAAAACGGAACCCCCTCTCCGGGTCGAACTTCTCGACAGCCCGGATCAGCCCGAGATTCCCTTCCTCGATGAGATCCAGAAAGGCCAGCCCCCGATTCATGTAGCGGCGCGCGATCTTGACCACCAATCGCAGGTTGCTCTCGATCATGCGCTTGCGCGCCGCCTCGTCGCCACGCTGGGCGCGTCGCGAGTAGTAGACCTCCTCTTCTGCAGTCAGCAGTGGGGAATAACCGATTTCATTCAGGTATATCTGCGTGGCATCCAGGGTGGGTTCGTGACTTTCCCTCCTGCTTACGCTCTCCTCCTTGCCTCCTTCAGCCTTCGGAGATTCCATCTCCTCTCCTTCACTGTCGACGAGTGTGAACTCGTCTTCCATGATGTCCAGGCTCTCCTGCTGGACTTCTGCCTCCGCCGCCGGCTTCTTTGCCATGGCTTTCCTCCTACAACCGCTCACGGCCATAATCATGAACGGCCCCGCGTTGGCGACTCCGCACCATGGGAAAAACCAAAGTTTTTTTTGTATCGAAATCAATATATTCTCCTGCCGCGGCAGGTGCAACGCCCGTGAATACCAGGGTCGCCCATACTGCAGCGCACGACGGCGCGTAGCCCTTGGCACAGGCGGGACACGGAGATTTCCGGGAACGGGAATCAGCGGGAAGGCAGGTAGTCCAGCGGGTCGACAGGCCGACCATCACGCCGGATTTCGAAATGAACGCCGGGTTTGCGCTCCGGCCCGAGCCCCATCCGGGCGATGACCTGCCCGGCACGAACCCGATCCCCTTCCTTGACCAGCAACTCGCGGTTGTAGCCGTAAGCGGTCAGGTACTGGCTGTCGTGCTTGACGATGACCAGGTTTCCGTAACCCCGCAGTCCGTTGCCGCTGTAGACGATCCGGCCAGCCGCGGCAGCGTGAATGGGCGCTCCTACACGGCCCCCAACGGTAATTCCCTTCTTCCCGGAACCGTTCGCCTTGAAGTCATGCGTGATCGGCCCGGTTGCCGGCCACTGCCACTTTGGCGCCCCGCTGGCGGTACGTTCCGACTTTGTCTTTCGCGCTGACGGCGCCTTCCGCGCGGCGGTGTGGCTTTTCGAACGCTGCGCGGTGGAGGACGCGGAGGCAGCCGGCTTGGCGGCGCTCGCCGTGGACCGTGACCGAGGGGGCCGCCGCAGCCGCAGTTTCTGTCCGGGATAGATGGTGTACGGCGAGCGAACACCGTTCCAGCGCGCCACCGTGCGAAAGTCCAGCCCGTAGCGCCAGGCAATGGAGTAGAGCGTATCGCCACGCTGGACGACGTAAACCGTCGGCGCACTGGAGGGAGACGACTGGGCGCGATAGCTGTCGGCGCGGTAGCGGAATTCGCCGCAGGCGGCAACCGCCACTGCAAGGACAACCGCCAGTGCTAGCCGCGTCGCCCGGAGCATTACCAGCGCATGACGGCCACGGCAGCCACGAGGACGCCCACCGTGGCCCAACCGATTCGCTCGATATAGGTTCGCAGCCA
>JASFMS010000392.1:0-3316 GCA_050117435.1 Ectothiorhodospiraceae bacterium
GTCCTCGCGGTAATCCACGTCTTCGGCCTCGTCCAGCCAACCGGGGAAACTGGTGGCCCGTTTGCCGGCGAGCAGGCCTGCCCCGGCCAGAACGCTGGGAGCCGCGCAGATGGCGGCTATGTAGTGCCCGCTCTGCGAATGGCGTCGCAGCAGCTCCGCCACGCGGTCGTCCGCCGCCAGCGCCCGGGCGCCGGCGGCTCCGCCGGGCAGGACGACCATATCGAAGTCCTCCTCGGCGACGGCCTCCAGGGTGACATCCGGCTTCAGGTGAACGCCACGGCTGGCCCGCACGATCCCCGGGTGCAACGCGGCCGCCACCACCTCCGCGCCGCCGCGGCGCAGCAGGTCGATGATGGTTACGGCTTCGAGCTCTTCGCAGCCTTCGGCGATGGGGACAAGGACGCGTGCCATAACGGGACCTCCTGCCGGTCGTTGCGTTCCAGCTCCACGATGCGGCTGGCGGGCACCAGTTGTATACCCGCATCCGCCAACCGCGGCAGTTGCTCCTTGAGGACCTCCAGGGTCTGAGGGTGGGGATGGCCGATTGCGATGGCGTAGCCCTGGCCGCGTGCCTGCTGGGCGGCGCGATGCAGCTGCTCGGCGATGGCGCGGGGGGAAAGGTCGTTGTCCAGGAATACATCCCGGCGAGCGACAGGTACGCCTTCTTCCCGTGCCACGAGCTCCGCCACGGTGCGGTAGTCGGTGCGGCTGTCCACGAAAAAGAGGCCGCCCTCCCGGCGCAGCTCGTCCATGACCCAGGTCATATGCCCGGGGTGCCGCGTGACGAGACTGCCCATGTGGTTGTTCACGCCCGCCACATAGGGAATGGAGGCGATGTTACGCCGCAGCGTGCTGAGAACGGTGTGGCGTGTCATGTGCAGCGTGATGGCACCCGGGCCGGGAGCCTCGCCGTCCATGGACTGCATGGGCTGATGCAGCATCACCTGTTTGCCGGCCCGGTGGGCCGCGCGGGCGAGCCGGACCGCGTAGGGCGTTCGGGGCAGGATCGCCAGGGTCGCCGGGGCGGGAAGAGAGGCCGCGAGCAGTCCCTCGGCGAGGTTGTTGCCCACGTCGTCGATGATGACCGCGAGCCGTGGCGGCGGTGCCGCCCACGCCGGGGCGGCACACGCCGCGACCACCAGTAGTGCGAGAGCCGCCAGGCGCCGGCTCATGTCATCGCGTCCGCTCGCTGAGGATGTTCATGCCCTTGAGCAGATTCAGCGCCTCGGAGAGGGCATAGTCCTGGCTGGCAAGGCCGTTGGCCTTGGCATCGCCGTTGGGCTCATCGGGCTTCGCGTCATTCTTCAGATGACGACTGAGATCCGCTTCACTGATGGGCGTCAGATTGCCGGACTCCGCCTCGGTGACCTTGACGTCGTCGAGCACCACGTCCGGCACGATACCTTCAGCCTGAATCGAGCGTCCCGACGGTGTGTAGTAGCGCGCCGTGGTCAGCTTGACGGCAGCACCGTCGCGAAGGGGCAGGATGGTCTGCACCGAGCCCTTGCCGAAGGTGCGCTTGCCCATTATCACCGCCCGCTTCTGGTCCTGCAGGGCGCCGGCGACGATCTCCGAGGCCGAGGCGGAACCGCCGTTGACCAGTACCACCAGCGGCGCGCCGCCGAGCATGTCGTTGGGCGTCGCGCTGAAACTCATCTCGGCACGGTCGATTCGGCCCTGGGTATAGACGATGCGGCCGTCGGTGAGGAACGCGTCCGCGACTTCCACGGCGGCGTTGAGTACACCCCCCGGGTTGTTGCGCAGGTCCAGGACCAGGCCCTTGAGATCGCCGTCAGCGTTCTTCTTCAGCTTGTCCAGCGCCTGCAGCACGTCCTCGCCGGTGTGGGACTGGAACTGGGTGATGCGCAGGTAGCCGAAGCCCGGCTCCAGCAATCGCGCCTTGACGCTCTCCACCTTGATCACCGAGCGGGTGATGGTGACGTCGAAGGGCTTGTCCTGGCCGTCGCGCACCACGGTCAGGGTGATGTCCGTGCCGGGTTCGCCGCGCATCATGCCGACGGCGTCGTTGAGGCTCATGCCCTTAACGGGTTTGCCGTCCAGCCGGATGATGAGGTCGCCCGCCTGAATACCCGCCTTCTCCGCCGGCGTATCGTCGATGGGCGAGATGACCTTCACGAAGCCGTTCTCCATACCCACCTCGATGCCGAGGCCGCCGAACTGGCCCTGGGTCCCGACCTGCAGATCCTGGTATTCCTGCTTGTCCAGGTAGGCGGAGTGCGGGTCCAGGCCCGCCAGCATGCCGCGTATGGCACTCTCCAGCAGGGTCTTGTCCTGCACGTCCTCCACGTAATCATGCTTGATGCGGGAGAACACCTCGGTGAAGGTCCGCAGCTCGTCCAGCGGCAGCTCGGCGGACGGCGACTGGCGCTCGGCCCAGACCTCCTGGCCGACAGTGACCAGGATGCCGATGAGCACGCCGGCGCAGAGCGTGTAAAGGGTCTTGCTGAATCGCATAAGAGTCTCTTGCCTCGTTGGACGGGCCGCGAGTGCCGCGACCGCCTCGTCGATCGTAATCGTATCGCTGCCGACGGGTCTTGCTCCAGTCGGCGTACGATGCCTCTCAGAGCTTGTGAAAAATTCGAACGCCGTAGCGAGAGCGTTCCCGCGCGCTTGCGGCTAGGGGCGCTCGCAGCAGGTGGACGTATTATTCACAAGCTCTCAGCCCTGGTGCTTGCGCGGCCTGAGCCAAGCCTGGGGGTTCACCGGCTTGCCGTCCGCGCGCACCTCGAAGTAGAGCGCGCTTCGCGTCGAGCCGCCGCTCTCGCCCACACTGGCCACCACTTCCCCGGCCTGTACCCAGTCGCCGGTTTCCTTGTAGACGGACTGGTTATGGCCGTACAGCGTCATGTAGCCGTCTCCATGATCAATGATGAGCAGCAGACCGAGCCCGCGCAACCAGTCGGCAAATACCACCCGGCCGTGGGAGACGGCGTGTACCGGCGTTCCCTTGGGGGCGGCGATTAGCATTCCGGTCCAGCGGATGTCCCCCGACCGTCGTGCACCGAATCGCGCCTCCAGCTTCCCCTCGAGGGGCCACTGCAGGCTGCCCTTCACGGACTTGAACGGGCGCTCCTGCAGCTTCTCTTCCGGAATATCCGCGAGTGTCTGCTGCAACCGCTGCACCAGGTCCGCCAGTCGTTTCTCGTCCTCCCGCATCCGTTGCAGCTGCTCATCGCCGCTGTCGATTCGCGACTCCAGCTTCGCCAGCAGCTCAGAACGCTTGCTGCGGCTCGCCTGCAAGCGGTCGCGCCGCTCGCTGCGCTGCGCCTTCAGCGCCGCCAGCTCGTCCAGCTCG
>JASFMS010000393.1:0-3315 GCA_050117435.1 Ectothiorhodospiraceae bacterium
TCTGCCCGAAGACGAAGACCTCCTGGGGAGCCTTGCCCGCGTTTTCGCCTGTAGCGAGTTCGTGGGGCATGCCTGCGTTCGACAGCCCGGCCTGCTTGCCGATCTCGCCGATAGCGGCGATCTGCGGAATTCGTACGGCGACGGCGGTCTGCGTCGGCGGCTTGCGCAACGGCTGGAGGATACCGCTGACCGGAGCGCCCTGGACCGGACTCTACGACGGTTCCGCGACCGGGAAATGGTGCGCATTGCCTGGCGGGACATAGACAACCGCGCGGACCTGGCGGAGACGCTACGCGACCTGTCCCAACTCGCCGAGGTCTGCATCGACGAAACGCTGAAATGGCTGTACCGCGAGCTCTGCGAGCAGTGGGGAACCCCGCGGGACGCCGCGGGCAACGCCCAGCAGCTCGTCGTCCTGGGCATGGGCAAACTCGGCGGCGGTGAGCTCAATTTTTCATCCGACATCGACCTCATCTTCTGTTACCCGGCAGCCGGCGACACAGACGCCGAGCGACCGCGAGCGAACGAGGAATTTTTCACCAAGCTCGGTCGCCGACTGATCGCCGCGCTGGATCAGCAGACGCCGGACGGCCAGGCTTTCCGCGTGGACATGCGGCTGCGCCCCTACGGCAAGAGCGGACCGCTGGCCATGACGTTCAACGCCATGGAGCTCTACTACCAGGACCAGGGCCGTGAGTGGGAGCGCTACGCCATGATCAAGGCGCGCGTCGTAGGGGGCGACTACGAGCGCGGCGCCGAGCTGCTCGACGCATTGACCCCGTTCGTCTATCGCCGCTACCTGGACTACGGGGCGCTGGAAAACCTGCGTGAAATGAAGGAACTGGTCGCCCGCGAAGTCCGCCGCAAAGGCATGGAGGACAACATAAAGCTCGGCCGCGGCGGCATTCGCGAGGTGGAGTTCATCGGCCAGGCGTTCCAGCTGATCCGGGGCGGCCAGGAGCGTGCCCTGAGGGAACGCCGGCTGCTGCCGGTCCTGGACTACCTCGCCGAACACGGCCAGCTTCCGCAGTACGCCCGTGACGAGCTGGTGGCGGGCTACGAGTTCCTGCGCCACGCGGAAAATCGCCTGCAGGCAATCGCGGACCGGCAGACCCACGAGCTGCCGGAAGCCGATCCGGACCGCACCCGTCTCACCTTCGCCATGGGCTACGGGGAGGACTGGAACAGCTTCCATCGCGACCTGGAAACCTGGCGCCAGAAGATTCAGGAGCATTTCGACCAGGTCTTTGTCGCCCCTCAGAACGGCGGAGAATCGGAAGACTCCGGGCGGGCGGACTTCGGCGACGTCTGGCAGGGAACCCTGGACGACGACGACACCGATGAGCTGCTCTACGAAGCCGGCTTCCGCCAGCCCTCAAAGGCCCGCGAACGGCTCACCGCGCTCCGGGACAGCCACTCCACGCGCGCCCTGTCGGCACAGGGTCGAGGGCGGCTGGACCGGCTGATGCCCATGCTCATCCAGGCGGTCGCCGGCGTGGACCGTCCGGATGTCGCAATCCAGCGCGTGCTGCGGATGCTGGACGGTATTGTCCGCCGGACCGCCTACCTGTCGCTGCTGAACGAACACCCCATGGCGCTGTCCCAGCTGGTCCAGCTGTGCGCCGGCAGCGCCTGGATCGCCCGCGAGCTTTCACGCCACCCCATACTGCTCGATGAGCTACTGGACCCGCGCACGCTGTACGCGCCGCAGGGGCGCGAGGCGCTGGAGCGGGAACTGGCCCAGCGCCTCGAAGGGGTGGACCGGAACGACCTGGAGGAACAGATGGAAGTGCTGCGGCATTTCCGTCAGGCCAACTCCCTGCGCGTGGCCGCCGCGGATATCAGCGGCGCGGTGCCGCTCATGGTGGTCAGCGACTATCTCACGGAGCTCGCCGAAGTGGTGCTGGAGGCGGTGCTGCGTATCGCCTGGCACCACGTAACGAGTCGCTACGGGCGCCCCATGGGCAATCTCGACGGCGAAGCGGTGGAACAGGGTTTCGCCGTCGTCGCCTACGGCAAGCTGGGCTCGCTGGAGCTCGGCTACGGCTCCGATCTGGATCTGGTGTTCCTCCACGAGGCAACCGGCGAGCAGCGCATGACCGACGGGGATCGCTGCGTGGACAACGCCGTTTTCTTCTCCCGCCTGGTCCAGCGGATCATCCACATTCTCAGCACCCCGACCCCCGGCGGCGTCCTCTACGAGGTGGATACCCGGCTGCGCCCCAGCGGCAAATCGGGGCTGCTGACCAGCACCGTCGAGGCCTTCGCGGAGTACCAGCGGGAGAAGGCCTGGACCTGGGAGCACCAGGCGCTGGTTCGCGCCCGCGTGGTGGCGGGCAACCCCGGGCTCGGCGAATCCATCGAGGCGGTCCGGCGCGAGATTCTCGCCCGGCACCGGGAGGCGGGCGAGCTTAAGCAGGAAGTCTGCAACATGCGCGAGCGCCAGCGTCGGGAGAAAGGCTCACGGGACGAGGGGGTCTTCGACCTGAAGCAGGACCGCGGCGGTATCGCGGATATCGAATTTATGGTGCAATATGGCGTCCTCGCCGGTGCCCACGAACACCCGGGCCTGCTGCGTTACACCGACAACATCCGGTTGCTTGACGAGCTCAGCCGCAGCGGCTGGATAGCCGCCGATGAGGCGCGGCGCCTGGCCGACGCCTATCGGGCCTATCGCGCCCGGGTCCATCGGCTGACGCTGCAGGAAGAGGCGGCACGCGTCCCGGCCGACGAACTCAGCGAATACCGCACCAGAGTCACCGAGCTCTGGAACGCGTACATGTGCGCGCAGTGACGGCGTAGATCCCAAAATCAGGAGACAGGTGCGAAGGAGTTCCCGCATGAGCATGGCGGACCGCGACGGCTACATCTGGATGGACGGGGAGTTCGTGCCCTGGCGCGAGGCCAACGTCCACGTGCTGACACACAGCCTCCATTACGGTCTCGCCGCGTTCGAGGGCATCCGTGCCTACAACACCGTGGACGGAACCGCCGTCTTCCGCCTGCCGGAACACATCCGCCGCTTCTTCGACTCCGCCAAGATCCTGGGCATGCACCTGCCGTTCAGTCAGGAGCAGATGCGCGAAGTCTGCCTGGAGACCGTCAAGCGCAACGAACTGAAAAGCGCCTATCTGCGGCCGCTGGCCTATTACGGCTCCGAAGGCATGGGCGTGCGCGCGGACAATCTCTCCAGTCACGTCATGGTCGCGGCCTGGGAATGGGGGGCCTACCTGGGCGCCGAGAGCATGGATCGGGGCATCCGGGTGAAAACCTCCTCGTTCACCCGGCATCACGTCAACGTTACCATGTGCCGGG
>JASFMS010000394.1:0-3314 GCA_050117435.1 Ectothiorhodospiraceae bacterium
TGTCGCAGGCGAAGCTCTGGGTGCTGCCGGTGACGCGTTCGCCGGTGGCGTCGATGGGCGCGACCAGGGCGGAGCTGACGCGCTTGCCGCCCTGGGCCTCGATCACGGCGTGGCCGGTGATGACCTTGATGCCGCGTGTGCGCGCTTCCCGGGGCAGCGGCCCGTTGGCCTGCGGGCGGGTGTCGACGACGGCAACCACCTCGCGACCGGCGTCGTGCCAGTCGATGGCGGCGCGGTAGCCGTGATCGTTGGTGGTCATGACCACCAGCCGCTGCCCGGGGGCGACGGCGTAGCGGTTTACGTAGGTGGAGACCGCGGACGTCGTCATGCAGCCGGGCAGGTCGTTGTTGGCGTAGACCAGCGGCCGTTCCTGCGCGCCGGTGGCCAGCACGACGCGGCCGGCGCGCACGCGGTGCGAGCGCTGGCGAACACCCTCGGCGTACTCGCCCAGGTGGTCCGTGCACCGCTCGAGCACGGTCAGGAAGTTGTGGTCGTGATAGCCGAAAACGGTACTGCGACGCAGGATGGTGACTTCCGGCATGGCCTCCAGCTCGGCCACCGCCTGTTCCACCCAGGCCGGGGCCGTGCTGCCGTCGATGTGCTGACGGCTGGCGAGCAGGTGCCCGCCCAGCTCCGCCTGTTCGTCGGCCAGGATGACGCGCGCGCCGCGTCGGCCGGCCGCCAGCGCCGCAGCGAGTCCCGCGGGTCCGCCGCCCACCACCATGACGTCGCAGTGGCGGTTGATCTTGTCGTAGCGGCTGGGGTCCGGCTCCCGCGGCGAACGGCCCAGTCCGGCGCCCTTGCGGATGTACTTCTCGTACGTCAGCCAGCCGTTCTGCGGAAACATGAACGTCTTGTAGTAGAAGCCGGGCGGCATGGCGCGGCCGCCGACCTTGCCCACGAAGCTCATGGCGTCGAAGTCCACGTTGGGCCAGCCGCTGGTGCTGTCGCAGATGAGGCCGTCGTAGAGCTCCGTTTCCGTCGCCCGCAGGTTCGGAATCGTCGTCGCCTCCGTGGAGCCCACCTGGAGAATGGCGTTGGGCTCGGAGGTGTCGGCGGTGACAATGCCGCGCGGGCGCGAATACTTGAAGCTGCGCGCCACCACGTCCACGCCGTTGGCCAGCAGGGCCGAGGCGATGGTGTCACCCGGGAAGCCCTGGTAGGACTTGCCGTTGAAAGTGAATGTCAGCGGCTGGCTGCGGTCCACGCGGCCGCCCGCCGGCAGTCGGTTAACCTGGCTCATGCCCCCTCTCCTCCAGTCACGGACGGCTTCTCGCCCATGCGGTAGCTCTCGTGGATCTCGTAGGTCACCGTGTCTCGGGTGACGTTGAAGAACTTCCGGCAGCCCGTGGCGTGGTACCACTGCTCGTGGTGCAGCCCCCGCGGGTTCTTGCGGAAGAACAGGTAGTCACCCCATTCGCGGTCGGAGGCCTCTTCGGGGTTCTCCGGCCGGCGAATATGGGCCTGGCCGCCGTAGTGGAACTCCTCCTGCTCGCGGTACTCGCCGCAGTAGGGACAGTAGATTTGCAGCATTTCCCGAGTCTCCCCGTCTGAATCTCTTGCCGGGCGCTAGTGCGCCACGCCGGCGGCGCCGTGCTCGTCCACCAGGTGCCCCGTGTAGAAGCGCTCCATGGTGAACGGCTCGGCCAGCTCGTGCGGTTTGTCGTTGGCCACGGTCCAGGCGAACACGTGCCCCGAGCCGGGTGTGGACTTGAAGCCCCCGGTCCCCCAGCCGCAGTTGAAATACAGGCCGTCCACCGGTGTCTTGCTGACCACCGGGCAGGCGTCCGGGCAGGTGTCGACGATGCCGCCCCACTGGCGGTTCAGCCGCACGCGGCTGAATATCGGAAACATCTCGATGATCGCCGCGACCGTGTGCTCGACGATGCTGAACGAGCCGCGCTGGCCGTAACCGGTATAGCTGTCGATGCCCGCGCCGATGACCAGGTCGCCCTTCTGGGACTGGCTGATGTAGCCGTGTACGTGGTTGGACATGACCACGGTGTCCAGGATGGGGCGGATGGGCTCGGAGACGAACGCCTGCAGCGGGTGCGATTCCACTGGCAGCTCGAAGCCCGCCATGTCCGCGACGACGCCGGAGTTGCCCGCGACCACGCTGGCCACCCGGCCGGCGCGGATGTAGCCCCGGTTGGTGTGTACGCCCTGAATGCGGTTGTTCTGGATGTCCAGGCCCGTGACCTCGGTCTGCTGAATGAGGTCGACGCCGTAGGAGTCCGCCGCGCGGGCGTAGCCCCAGGCGACGGCATCGTGCCGCGCGGTACCCGCACGCGGCTGCCAGGACGAGCCCAGGATGGGGTAGCGCGCGTCCGGCGAGGTGTCGATGATCGGCACGATCTCCTTGATCTGCTCCGGCGTGACGAACTCGGAGTCGATGCCGTTGAGCCGGTTGGCGCTGACCCGGCGCTCGACGTCGCGCAGATCCTGCAGGGTGTGCGCGAGATTGAGCACGCCGCGCTGGCTGAACATGACGTTGTAGTTCAGGTCCTGGGACAGTCCTTCCCAGAGTTTCATCGCGTGCTCGTACAGGTGAGCCGCCTCGTCCCAGAGATAGTTGGAACGCACGATGGTGGTATTCCGGCCCGTGTTGCCGCCGCCCAGGTAGCCCTTTTCCAGCACCGCCACGTTGGTGATGCCGTGCTCCTTGGCGAGGTAGTACGCCGTCGCCAGCCCGTGGCCGCCGCCGCCGATGATCACCACATCGTAGGAGGGCTTGGGATCGGGGCTGCGCCACGTCCGCTGCCAGTTTTCGTGGTAGCTGAGCGCGTGCTTCAGCAGACCGAAACCAGAGAATTTTCCGCTCATTGGATTGCTCGCTTTGCTCGCGGAAAGGACTGAAGGACTATAGGACTGAAGGACTTTCGGAACCCAGAGGTGCCGGCCGTCAGGCCGGCGCCCAGTCCTTCAGTCCTTCAGCACTTCAGTCCTTCCCCTAACATTCGATAACGTTCACCGCCAGACCGCCGCGGGACGTTTCCTTGTACTTGTCCAGCATGTCTTTTCCCGTGTCTCTCATCGTGCGCACGACCTTGTCCAGGGAGACGAAATGCTCGCCATCGCCGCGCATGGCCATGCTGGCGGCGTTGATCGCCTTCACGGAGGCCATGGCGTTGCGTTCGATGCAGGGGATCTGGACCAGGCCGCCGATGGGATCGCACGTCATACCCAGATGATGCTCGAGGGCGATTTCCGCGGCGTTTTCCACCTGTCGGGGCGTGGCACCGCAGGCCTCGGCCAGGCCGGCCGCGGCCATGGCACAGGCGGAGCCCACCTCACCCTGGCAACCCACTTCCGCA
>JASFMS010000395.1:0-3312 GCA_050117435.1 Ectothiorhodospiraceae bacterium
CGACGGTGGTGCGCACGGGACGGATCAGATCCCCGTGCTCCCGGAAGAAGCCATTGAACTCGGCAATGTTCTTCACTGTGGACTCGAAGTCCTCCCACACCGAGACGGTGCAGCTGGCCGCGGTAAGCCCGCCGCGGCGCATGTCCTCGAACAGCTCACGGCTCCAGTTGGCGATGACCAGGCCGTCGATGACGACGGACCTTTCGTGCAGCTCAGCGGAATTCGCCATGTCGTTGTCTCACTCTGCGTGATTACAGTGATTTCGGTGCCGCGGCCCGGTGCGCGCGCCGGCGGCAAACACTAGCAACGGGGGCCTGCGGTCGGTGTTCCGGTTAACGACCAATCTCTACCTCAGACCGTCATCCCGGGCAGCGCTGTGCCGCCTTATGAACCCATGGCCGCCAGGGACGCGGGCGCCGGCTGAAGCGCCGGCTGGTTGCCTGCCGGTACGCGAAAACCGCTCCGCCCGGCGGTGGGCGGCACGCCGAAACGGTCCCGATAGCACTTGCTGAAATGGGGAGCGGAGATGAAGCCGCAGGCCTCGGCCACCTCGGCCACGGAACGGGAGGTGCGCCGCAGCAGGTCCCGGGCGTGCTGCAACCGCAGCTCCAGGTAGAAGCGCGACGGCGAACAGCCGAAATGGCGCTTGAACTGCCGCGCCAGCTGGCGACGGGACAGCCGCACATAGCCTGCCAGCTCATCCAGGGCGATGGGCTCCTCGATGTTCGCCTCCATGATGGCAACGATTTCGGCGAGCCATGGACGGACATCGCCGAGGAGGCGCCGACGTGGAACGCGCTGCGCATCGGACTCGTCGCGAACGCGCTCGGGCACGAGCATTTCCGAGACCTCCGCCGCGAGATGGCCGCCGTGGCGCTGGGCGATGATGTGAAGCATCATGTCCAGCACGGCGGTGCCGCCGACGCTGGTCATGCGCCGCCGATCCACCGCGAACAGGCTGTTGCTCGCCTGAACCGCCGTGTAGCGCTTCTCGAATGCCGCAAGCTCCGCCCACGGCACCGAGCAGCGGTGACCGTCCAGCACGCCGGCCTGGGCCAGCCGCCGGATGCCTCCGTCCAGCCCACCCAGGCAAACGCCCAGCTTGGCGAGACGCTGTAGCCACGTGTTCATCCGAGTGTCCGGCTCCGCGGCACCCGCAGACCCGCAGACGACGACCGCCTGACAGTCGCACACCGAGCTCACCGCGATGTCCACCGCGGTGGCAAGCCCAGCGGCGTCCCGCACCGGACCGCCACCCCGTGAGACCGTTCGCCACTGGTAGAGCTCGGCGCCAGCCACGTAGTTCGCAACACGGAGCGGCTCAACCGCCGCCGCAAGGGAGAGGCGCGCAAACCCCGGCTCGAGAACGAAGTCCACCCGGCAGCGCTCGGTACGTAGCGCCGTGCTTTCTATCTCTCTCATCCTCCGCCTCGCCTTCTGTCTCGTTGTAATTCCGCGGCGGCATTCAGGAACTCCGCGGTCTGCTTCCAAGGCGCATGCGGGGCAAAGCGTATGCCCGGTCATGTCACCGCGCTGGTGCGCCGACGACAAAGGGTTGTTGAAAAGCGACGGCGCGACTGGAGGCCGCTAGCCGGAAACCGTGATCCGGTTCAAAAAAATTTCATTTGAAACTGGTCAAAGTTGAGTCTGCCGCGCTCCCTTTGAGAAGCGCTGAGAGATGACGGCGATCAGCGCCCCACAAGCGGCGACGCACACCAGTCAGGAATGAGGAGGGATGACAATGATTCGCGCACTGCCCCGAATGCTGCTGCTGACAGCGGCCCTGGGCGCCGCCTGCAACGCGTTCGCGGCTACCGACGGAAAAGTGAAGATTGGTGTGCTCACCGATCTCAGCGGCGTCTCCAGGGAGGACGCGGGCCAGACCAGCGTTGTCGCCGCGGAGCTGGCAGCGGAAGAATTCGGCGGCGAGGTGCTGGGCCAGCCCATCGAAATCATCCCCATGGACCACGCCAGCGACAAGGACACCGCACTGGCCGGTGCGCGCAAACTCGTTACCGAGCGCAAGGTGGACATGATCACCGACCTGGTGCGCTCCAACACGGCCGTGGCTGTACAGCAGTACGCCACGTCAAAGGGTGTAATCGTGATGCCCACCGGCGCCGGTGCCTCGGCCCTCTACGGCGAGGCCTGCTCACCGCTTGCGTTTCACTGGGGGCTGGACGGCTATGCCCAGTCCAAAGGCATCGCCCTGGCCCTGACCCGCACCGGAGGTGACTCCTGGTATTTCGTCACCGCGGATTACGCCTTCGGCCGCACGGTGGAAAAGGCCACGGGCGCGCTGGCGGAGCAGGAGGGCGCCAAGGTGCTGGGCGCGTCGCGCTATCCCTACAAGGCCACGGATGTGAGCGGCAACCTGCTGGAGGCCATGGCCTCGGGAGCCAAGGTCATCGGCCTGGCCAGCGGGGGCGCGGACACCCAGCGCGCCATCCGCCAGAGCTACGAGGTGGGACTGCTCAACGGCGAACGCCGGCTCGCGGCCATCCTCATGTTCGTGACCGACGTCCGCCGGGTCGGGTTATATGCCGCAGCGGGACTGCAGTTCGTCACGCCGTTCTACTGGTCCCACGACGAGCGCACGAAGGCCTTCGCCAAAAAGGTGTACGAACGCACCGGCACCATGCCCACGATGATTCATGCCGGTACCTACTCGGCCACGCTCAACTACCTTCGCGCCGTCAAGGCCGCGGGCACGGACGAGCCCAAGGCGGTGGCAAAGGCGTTGCGCGGCCTGAAGATCGACGACGCCTATGCCCGCAACGGCCACATCCGCGCCGACGGACAGATGGTGCACGATCTGTTTCTCGTGGAGGTAAAAGCGCCAAGGGATACAGAGGGCGCCTGGGACTACTACAAGCTGGTGCAGCGGATCAAAGGGGATGAGGCCTACGCCCCGCTATCCAAGAGCAAGGGCAAGTGCGGGATGCTCTGAACCGGCACCATGGAAACGGGCGTCGGCAATGCCGGCGCCCTACCCGGTCGCGGACTGAACAACCATACGCACGATCAGCACCAGCACCAGAATAAATGCCACGGTGAACACCACACCGGCGATGATGAAGTGGGATGCCTTGCCGCGGCGAAAATCCCGCTCCCGGGCCTCCTCGCTCTGAACGCCCACGGCGGCCGCGAGCACGCTCTTCACGATCTGCCAGGGAGAGAGTGTGTCCTTGTCCTCGCCACCCGTGTCACGTGGTTCCCGGTCCCGGGAGTCATCACCGCTCATGGAGGGGTCCTCAGTTGGTTGATTCGTTAATTCGTTAATTCGTTAATTCGTTAATTCGTTAATTCGTT
>JASFMS010000396.1:0-3310 GCA_050117435.1 Ectothiorhodospiraceae bacterium
CCCTCGGTACCCGGCAGCATCAGGTCCAGAACAAGGAGGGAGTAGCTGCCGTCACGGGCCATTTTCAGGCCCAGGTCACCGTCACCGGCCACGTCAACCGTTTCCGCGATTTCCCCCAGGTGCAGTCGCACCAACTCGGCGATCTCGGCGTTGTCCTCGATGACCAGAATGCGGCGTCCCATATTCGTCCTCGCATGCCTGCCAACGCCTCTAGCTTAATTCGGCGAAGCTCACAAAATCATCACGGGTGCCGGGATAGGCCCGCCGGCACAGGGAAAGACTGAGCAAGACGTGGCTCGCCAGATTCAGTAGCCTGTACTGTCGGCGCGCCGCAGTGCGTCCGGTTGTTTCGATACACGTTTCCCCGGGCCCGCTCCACAGTCGTTGTAGCGACCCCGCGGCCCGGGTTCTGGCAGGGAGACTATACATGCCCGTGGAATACTGGATGCTGGGGATTCTCCTCATCGGGCTTGCAGCGGCGTTCGGTTTCGCCGCCGGGCGGATGACGGCGCCGCGGGAGAAGCAGTTCCAGTCGCTGCAGAACGAGCTGGACGAGACCCGCGAGGAGCTTCAGTACGTGCGCAGCCAGGTCAATGCCCACCTGGAGCAGAGCGGCCGCCTGTTCGGCACGCTGGCGCAGGACTACCGCGCACTTTTCGAGCATTACGCGGACACCGCGCGGCGTCTCGGCTTCTCCGATGCGGAAGCCCGGGACCTGCTGGACAAGGCGGATCGCCACCTGCCGCGCGCGGCGGGCGAGTCCGGCGAAGGGGCGGACGACAGGCCTTCCCCATCCGGCCACGCCGCATCCGGGCGCCGTCGTTCCTCGGTCTGGTCGGACGCGGCGCCATCCGGCGACGGTGACCACACCGAGTCGACGTCAAGTGAGCAGCCGACGGATGGGGAGCAACAGGCCCGGACGGACGGTGAGCCCGAGGATCGGCCGGTACGGTAGCGCAGGCCTCGGCCTATCGCTCGTTGAGCGCCGATAGCGACAGTCACACCGGGCTGGCGCATCTCCGCATCGGGGGCTAATAGAGTGGAAGGATGCCCCCGCTCGGGACGACGGGGACGTCGACTTCCCAACATGCCCCCCGGAGGTGTCGCCATGGATCTGATGGAAGCCATCGAGTCGTACGAATCCTCGGTGCGGAGTTACGTCCGGAATTTTCCGGCGGTATTCGATCAGGCGGACGGTTCGTACCTCTACGATGTGGATGGGCGCCCCTATCTGGATTTCTTCGCCGGGGCCAGTGTCCTCAACTACGGTCACAACCACCCTGAACTGCAGAAGGAGCTGGTGGACTACCTGACCGGCAAGCGGGTTGTGCACAGCCTGGATCTGGCATCCCGGGCACGGGCCGAATTCCTCATTGCCTTCAACGACATCATTCTCGGTCCGCGGGGCTTGCGCTATCAGGTGCAGTTCCCGGGGCCGACGGGAACCAATGCCGTGGAGAGCGCGCTCAAGATCACGCGCAAGGTGAAGGGGAGAGAGCGAATCGTCTCGTTCACCAACGCCTTCCACGGCATGACGCTGGGTGCGCTCACGGTGACAGGGAACGCCTTCAAGCGCGCCGGCGCCGGCATGCCGCTGACCTATGCCTACGCCATGCCCTTCGAAGGCTTCTTCGGTCCGGACGTCAACACTCTGGATTATCTGGAAAAGTTCCTGGCCGAAGGCAGTAGCGGCGTGGACCAGCCCGCCGGCGTCATCGTTGAGACGATTCAGGCCGAGGGCGGCGTCAACGTGGCCAGCATGGAGTGGTTGCAGGGCCTGGAGAAGATCTGCCGGCAGTTCGATCTTCTGCTGATCGTGGACGACATCCAGGCCGGGTGCGGCCGCACGGGGCGTTTTTTCAGTTTCGAGGAGGCGGGCATCGAGCCGGATATCGTCTGCGTGTCCAAATCCATCAGCGGCTACGGGCTGCCGCTGGCGCTGACTTTGGTGAAGGAGGAATACGACATCTGGGAGCCGGGGGAGCACAACGGTACGTTCCGCGGCTTCAATCCGGCGATGGTAACCGCCAAACGGGCTTTCGAAGTGTTCTGGTCGGACGATGCCTTCTCCGAAACCGTCAAGGCGCGGGGGCAGCTGATGAGGGAGGGCCTGGAGCGGCTGACCCGGGAATATCCCGAGGCCCGGGGGTGTGTACGCGGGCGTGGCATGATGCAGGCCATCGAATTCGCCGACAGGGAGCTGGCTCGATCCGTCTGCCGCCGCTGTTTCGCCAAGGGGCTCATCATCGAGACCGCCGGTGCGGAGGACGAGGTACTGAAGCTGCTTCCACCGCTGACCACTGACGAGGCCGACCTGAAGAAGGGGATGTCGATCATCGAGGAGGCACTGACCGAAGCGTTGCGGGAAACGGGAGCCGCGAGCTGACGAAGCTGCCGGTGGCTCGGTGGCACTCGAAACCGTGAGTCGTCGCCCCCACATCAAAACAGCGTTTCGCGGAACACTGGAGCCCAATCGACATGACGCAACGTCACCTGGTGCGCACGATTCGGGGGCTGCCGACCTCCGATGGTGCCGGCGTTAAGCTGACACGAAGCCTCGGGCAGAGCGACGGCGCCCGGCTGGACCCGTTCCTGATGCTGGACGAGATCGCTTCCGAATCCGCCGACGACTACATTGCGGGTTTTCCCCCGCATCCTCATCGCGGTTTCGAGACGGTCACCTACATGCTCGACGGCCGGATGCGCCACAAGGACCACCTCGGCAACAGCGGGCTGCTGGAGTCCGGCGGCGTTCAGTGGATGACCGCCGCCCGCGGCATCATTCACTCGGAGATGCCGGAGCAGAAGGAGGGGCGGCTCCACGGTTTTCAGCTGTGGATCAATCTCCCCGCCGCCGAGAAGATGAAGGACCCCCGCTACGAGGACATCTCGCCCGCCGAGGTACCGGAGGTGGAGCTGCAGGGCGGCGGGGTTGTCCGTGTCGTCGCCGGCCGCGTTGCCGGCCCGGAGGGAGACGTCGAGGGCCCGGTCCGGGGGATCAGTACCCAACCCCTGTTTCTCGATATTCGGTTACCCGAGGCGACGGCTTTCGATCAGGCGGTACCGGCGGGGCACAACGCGTTTCTGTACGTCTATCAGGGCGCGCTGCGCGTTGAAGGCGGAAACGGATCCGACTACAAGCGTATCGTTCATGGGGAAGCCGGGGTGCTCTCCGACGGCGACCGGTTATCAGTGACGGCCGAAGAGGTGACGGGGGCCCTGCTGCTTGCCGCGCGGCCCATCGGGGAGCCGGTGGTGCAGTATGGTCCCTTCGTCATGACCTCCCGGGAAGAGATCGAGCAGGCGCTCA
>JASFMS010000397.1:0-3308 GCA_050117435.1 Ectothiorhodospiraceae bacterium
CTGCGCATCGCCCTCCTCTCCAAGGGACCGCTGACGGAGGGATCCAGCCTCTATGCACAGGGCGGCGTCTCCGCGGTGCTGGACGAAACCGATTCCGTCGAGGCCCACGTGCGGGACACCATCGACGCCGGCGCCGGCCTGACCGATCCCGACACCGCCCGGTACGTCGCCGGCGCGGCGAGGGCAGCGGTGGAATGGCTGGTGGAGGCCAGAGTGCCGTTTTCCCGCCACCGTAACGATGACGGCTCCGAATCGCTGCATCTGCATCGCGAGGGCGGCCACAGCCACCGCCGGATCGTCCACGCGGCGGATGCCACCGGCAGAGCGATCGAAACGACTCTCGAGCAACGGGTGCTCGCGCGGGAAAACGTGCGGGTCTTCGAGCACCAGTACGCCGTCGATCTGGTCACCGGCCGAAAACTTGGACTCGACGACGACCGCTGCTACGGCGCCTATGTCTTCGACGTTAAAAGCGGCCATGTGCGCCTGCTGGCCGCTCGCCGAGTCGTCCTCGCCACCGGCGGGGCGAGCAAAGTCTATCTCTATACCAGCAATCCGGACGGCGCCACCGGCGACGGCATCGCCATGGCATGGCGCGCGGGCTGCCGGGTGGGAAACATGGAGTTCAACCAGTTCCATCCCACCTGCCTCTACCACCCACGCGCAAAATCTTTCCTCATCAGTGAGGCGGTCCGCGGCGAGGGCGGACGACTGCTGCTGCCGAACGGCGAACCGTTCATGGACCGTTTCGACCCGCGGGGCGAGCTGGCGCCTCGCGACGTGGTCGCCCGCGCCATCGACCATGAAATGAAACGCCTCGGCGCCGACTGCGTGTACCTGGACATCAGTCATCGGCCGGCCACGTTCATCCGCGAACACTTCCCAACCATCCACCAACGCTGCCTCGAGTTCGGTTACGACATGACCCGGGATCCCATCCCGGTGGTGCCCGCAGCCCACTACACCTGCGGCGGCGTCGTCGTCGACCGGCGGGGACGCACGGACGTCGAGGGCCTCTACGCCATCGGCGAGTGCTCCTACACTGGCCTGCACGGCGCCAATCGCCTGGCAAGCAATTCACTGCTCGAGTGCATCGTCTACGGCACCGCGGCAGCCGACGACATCGCCGACGCGCTGACCGAGGACACGGCAACGACGCCGCAGATACCCGGCTGGGATGAGAGCCTGGTGACGGACTCCGACGAACAGGTGGTCGTCAGCCACAACTGGGACGAAATCCGACGCTTCATGTGGGACTACGTAGGCATTGTCCGGACCAACAAGCGCCTGGAACGCGCCAAGCGCCGAATCGACCTGCTGCTTGCCGAGATCCACGACTACTATGGCAACTTCCGTATCAACGCTGACCTGATCGAACTGCGCAACCTGGCCGTGGTGGCCGATCTCATCATCCGCAGCGCCCAGTCCCGCCGGGAAAGCCGCGGCCTGCACTACACCCTGGATTACCCCGAGCGCGGCGACTCCCGGCAACCTCAGCCCACCCTGATCGAGCCCGAACCGCCCCGTGCCTACCGCCGCCTGCGTGACGGGGCCGTCAAGCCCGGATAGCCCGACCCCGGTCCAAACCGCAGTCATGCCTGCGGCGAAAAATCAGCCGGGGCTCCCGCCATCAAGGGCTCGGAGAAGCGCCGCGCGCAGGCGCCGGTGCGTCTCGCCGTCTACGGCATCGGCCGGAACCGTCACCGTGAAACCGCGAAACGGACCCTCGCCAACACGGGCCACGCACAGCCACGGACGGATCAGTGCGTGGCTCACCCTGCCTTCCCGCTGACGGCCACCAGCGGTGAGCACATAGCAGCGACCGTCCGCACGGACACCGAATCGTTCGAACCGCCAGGGCGAAAAGCGGATGCTGTTACGAAACAGGTCCCAGAGGAGGGACGCGAGCACGGGAACGGCGATCACTGCGGCCCACTGGCGGGACAACAGCCCACCTCTCGATAGCGTCACGATCAGCCCCAGAACCAGACCGTGCACCATGATGATCCACACGACGAGCCAGCGCGATCGACCGAGATCAAACTCCCGAGGCTTGACGGACCGCGACGACGATCGCCCGGAGGGCCGGGTCGGAGGGTTCGTGGGCGTTGAGGAACCAGTCGATGAGGTCATCGTCCTCGCATTCGAGAAGACGATCGAACGCTCGGGCGCCCGACTCGTCCAGTGAGTCGTAGCCGGCATCCAGAAAGCGCCCGAGAATCGTGTCCAGCTCCTGAGTGCCGCGCCGGCACCGCCATCGCAGCCTGGAACGCTCGCTCATGTGCCGTGATGCTCCCGCCCCTATACCAAGGAATGCCGGGTGAACCGACGCCTCAGCGCCGGGCCACCATCAGCTTTTTGATCTCGGCAATGGCCTTGGCCGGGTTCAGTCCCTTCGGACATACCGACGTGCAGTTCATGATGGTATGGCAGCGGTAGAGCTTGAACGGATCCTCCAGATCGTCCAGCCGCTCGCCGGTCGCCTCGTCCCGGCTGTCCGCGATCCACCGATACGCCTGCAGCAACACCGCCGGCCCCAGATAGCGGTCCGGGTTCCACCAGTAACTGGGGCAGGAAGTCTGGCAGCAGGCGCAGAGAATGCACTCGTACAGGCCGTCCAGGGCTTCGCGGTCCTCCTTGGACTGCAACCGCTCCCGGTCCGGCGGTGCCGGCGACTGGGTCCGGATCCAGGGCCGGATGGAGGCGTACTGGGCGTAGAAATGGGTCATGTCCGGAACGAGATCCTTCACCACCGCCATGGACGGCAGCGGGTAGATACGCACGTCGCCGCTGATCTCGTCGATGCCCTTGGTGCAGGCCAGTGTGTTCTGACCGTCGATGTTCATGGCGCAGGAGCCGCAGATACCCTCGCGGCAGGAGCGGCGGAATGTCAGGGTCGAGTCGATCTCGTTCTTGATCTTGATGAGGGCGTCGAGAACCATCGGCCCGCAGGTATCCAGATCCACCTCGTAGCTGTCGAGACGGGGATTCTGGCCGCTGTCCGGGTCCCAGCGGTAGACCTTGAATATGCGGGTGTTCTTGGCACCGGATGGGGCGGAATGCTGCTTGCCTTCCTGCACCCGGGAATTTGCCGGCAGACTGAACTTCGCCATGGGCTGAACCTCGTCGCTATCCTGTTACCCGTACCGTGAGCGCCTGCCCGCGGCACAAACCGCGAGCACTAGGGAAGCGCTGAATAATTCGTCGCTGCCGCGCTCGCGTCGATTTTGGCAGCCCGGCAAGGCGCGGTGGCGGTTCGGTAGCCGTAGCTACCGGGCCGACGGCGCAACACAGCCGGGGGCCAAAAT
>JASFMS010000398.1:0-3296 GCA_050117435.1 Ectothiorhodospiraceae bacterium
AGCCGCCATGGTGAACGGCTTCACCAGCCAGTTGACCACCAGCGTGATGGTCAGCCCCTTGGGCTTGTCCCCGACGTGACGAAGCGAAGCGAAGTCCACGTTGATCATCATGGGGTAGACCATGGCCCAGATGAGCACGGCCACCACCAGGTTCACCTTCGCCACCTCCAGGCGGCTGAACAGCTCAAAGACGGCGGGAAACAGGTTGCCCAGCAGGACCCCGGCAACAATGGCCGCGGCGACCCAGACCGAGAGGTAGCGTTCGAAAAAGCCCATGGCCTCCCCGGCGCTCCGGCGGGCGGTGACGTCGCATTGTGCGCTCATGCGCTGCTGTCTCCTCGATTCAGATCGGCGATAAGGTCGGTGACCCGCTCTCGGATGTCATCGCGGACGCGCCGGAACTCGGCGCTGATTTCCGCCTCGGTGCCCTCGGCCCGGGCCGGGTCCGGCAACGGCCAATGAATACGACGCACGCCCGCCGGCAGGACGGGGCAGTGTTCGTCGGCATGCCCGCAAACCGTGACCACCACGTCCGCCCAGCCGACGTCGGCGTCGTCAAGCACACTGGATGTCTGGGAGCCGATATCAACGCCCGCCTCCGCCATGGCGGCAATGGCGCGCGGATTCTGCCCGTGGGCCTCGATACCCGCGGAACGGGCCTCTGCATGCCCGTCGGCCAGCGCGCGCAACCATCCCTCCGCCATCTGGGAGCGACAGGAATTCCCCGTGCAGAGGAAGAGAACGTGTGTGGGTTCCGTCATGTCCGCTCTTCTCCCGCCTCAGGAAAGGCACCGCCGGCCCGGTCGGTCCGGCATTCGGTGGAGGCGCTGACCGTCCGCGATGAACGGCTCCATCCCCCGGCATCGCTCGGCGGTTTCCTGGATGATTCGCCGTGCCCAGACCGGAAGGTCGTTCGCAATGCGGTAGTGAATCCAGACACTGTCACGCCGGTCCGAGACCACGCCGGCGTCCCGCAACACGGCAAGGTGACGCGACATCTTTGGCTGCGAAACCCGCAGCGCCACCATCAGCTCGCAAACGCACAATTCGCCCTCCTCTGCCATCAGCAGCACGGCCCGCAGCCGTGTGCCGTCGGAAAGGGTTCGGAATAGATTCTCGGGGGTCAGGCGCAACGGAAGCTGCGCCTCGGGCTCCGGCCGGCTTGTCATGGCGTTTCCGTTTCCCGCTGTAGTAACAGAGCCGGAACTATATACGAGTTAGCATATATATGCCATTACAGATATATTACGGAAATGCCCTTTCCGGCTCAGCCGACTGCCGCCCGCCGGGCCACCTCGCGCCAGAGGCCGCGAAAGGCATGGGATACCGCCGCACGCGGCGCGAAGACCTCAATGGGCGCACGCCGCACGCCCATCTGCTCCACCTGAGTGGCGTAGGGAATCCAGGCCCGAAGACCACCGCTTAATGCATCCGGCGGCTGGTCCGTCCAGTTGCGGTGCAGTGTCCGGCGCCGATCCACCATGGAGAAGAAGGAGACGAGCTTGCCCCGGGCGTACTTCCGCGAACCGAAATGGGACTGCATCTGCAACCATGCCCTTAGCGACAGCGGCGCGGGAATGGTCGGTGACAGCACCATATCCGCGGCCTGCACGACGCTTTCCGCAAGGCGTGAGAAGCTGGGCGGACAATCCAGCACCAGCAGGCCGTAGGTTTCCGCGAATGGCGCGACAAGTTCCTGCAACAGCCGACGGCCGTCACCGCCCTTTTCGATTCGGTCGTCCAGGTTGCGGAATGAGACATCGGCGGGAAGCACTTCCAGCGCCGGGAACCGGGTGGGCCGAACCTCCTGCCCGAGCGGACTTTTGCCCCTGAACAGCTTCTTGGCGCTCGTTTCCAGTCCCGTTTCCACGCCAAGGTACCAGGTCGCCGCGCCCTGGGCGTCCAGGTCCCAGAGCAGCGTGGGAATACCCTGCTGCGCTGCCATGTAGGCCAGGTTCACCGCCGCTGAGGTTTTGCCCACACCGCCCTTGAGGTTGTACAGCGCGAGTATCTTCACTATCGATGCCTAATCCTTTTCGCCTTCGCGCCATACCTTCCAGTACGCCCCGGCCCGCCGTCGGAAGGCCTTCGGCTTCTCGGCATAGATCAGCGCCCCCAGTCGACGCGCCTGGTCTTTCAGCTCCCTTCGACGCGCACCGATGAGCCCGAGCAGCCGGCTGCGGGTGCGTTGGTGACCGAACAGACGCGGTTGGTCATTCATCAATGCCGACAGCACCACCAGGTCGTGGTCGTCCCCAAGCAGCTCGGACAGCACCTTCAGCTCCTTTTTGCGTGCGGCCATCTCCGCGGGCCATACGAACTCGAGAATGCGGGTGTGATACCAGTGGTCCTTCACCCGTTTGCGCCACTCGTGAAAGGCCTCGTCGGTATCCGCTGAAAAGGCGTCGGACATTGCCTGTCTGCCCTTTGCGTACCCTCGTGCGAGCCCGGGAGCGATCCCGTCAAAACCGCCGTCCGGCAACGGCCAGCGCCCCACTCTCTCACGCGCGGACTCCAACCCCTGCAATACCTGCCCGGCCGCGTCGTCGGAATCATTGCCCGAGGCTGTCACCGTCTCCAGGCGCTGCACCAGACGCTCGCGCACCGCAGCGAAGTCCTTCGCGGAGGTCCGTTCGGGAAACCGGTCGATGAGCTTGTCCCAGGTCTCGATGACCGCCTGGGCATCCCGCGTTTGCGAGAGCGAGCGGGCGGTATCGCGGTACCACCGGTTTTCCACCACGAACCGGTCGCCCATGGCATCCCGCACCAGTCGAAGAGCCGCCCGGATCTCCTTAAACCGCTTGCGCGCCTCGTGGATGCCTTCGTGGCGCTCCGCGCCGGTCCGCGCCAGTTGCGACCGAGCGTCGTCAATGCGCTCTCGCACAATGCGCCGGACACCCTGATCCACTGATTCCCTGCGTTTGAGACGAAACCCCACGCGCCCCTGTTCCCCTGCTGCTGGTTGCGCCGGCGGGCGGTCCTGCCCGAGCCAGAAAGCACTTCGTTCGAACTCTCCGGACACATCCTTCCATCGGCATGGAATGCGGGCAAGAGCTGTCGGCTCCAGGGAAGCGATGAATCGTCGCGGACGAACCGTCACCGCCGAATCGGCGGGCGGAACCCGGCATTTTCGACTGGTGGAGAGTCTACGCCTGACCGGCGGAGGCCCTGAGCTCGGGAAGCTGGCGATCGATGGCGCCGAGGAAATCCTTCGCAAGCTCGGCGTTTTCGGCGAGTGTCAGGCTGTTCCGCACGCAGTAAAGGGCGGCCCAGGCGGAACGGCAGGAACGCGCATT
>JASFMS010000399.1:0-3292 GCA_050117435.1 Ectothiorhodospiraceae bacterium
CACCGGGCAGTCCCTCAAAGGCAACGTCACGTTCATCGCCGCCGCTGCCGATTCGCAGACCCGGACTTTCCGCGTCGAGATTTCCCTGGACAACGCCGGACAGCTGCCGGCGGGTGTCAGCGCCACTGTGCGGATACCGCTGGATACGGTGAAGGCGCACTTTCTCTCCCCGGCGCTGCTCGCCCTGGACGAGAGCGGGCAGCTCGGCGCCAAGACCGTGAAGGAGGACGGCCGCGTTGCTTTCTACCCGGTGGAGGTCGTGCGCACGGAAATGAACGGCGTCTGGGTGACCGGCCTGCCGAACACGGTGAATCTCATTACCGTGGGACAGGGTTTCGTGCGCGCCGGCGAGACGGTCAAGACCGTCTCCGCGTCGCAGGCGGACATGGATACCGGCATGGACAGGCCGCCGCGTCCGGATACCGTCACCGACGCGGCAGCGGGTTGAGCGGGAGCAGCGGATGAAGCGAATCATCGAGGCGGCGTTCGACCGCACCCGCACGGTGACCCTGCTGTTCATCGTCATCGTCATCATGGGGGCGTTCGCGTACCACAACATCCCCAAGGAATCCGACCCGGACGTCGCCATCCCCATCATCTATGTCTCCATGGCGTATGAGGGGATCTCCCCCGAGGACGCCGAACGCCTGCTGGTGCGGCCCATGGAAAAGGAGCTGCAGAGCATCGAGGGCCTCAAGGAGATGCGGGCCACCGCCACTCAGGGTTTCGCCAGCGTCATCCTGGAGTTCGACGCCGGCTTCGATTCCGATTCCGCCATGGACGACGTCCGCGAGAAAGTGGACATCGCCAAGGCCGAGCTGCCCCCCGAGACCGAGGAGCCGCGGGTTCAGGAAGTGAACGTGGCGCTCTTCCCCGTGTTGACGGTCGCGCTCTCCGGGCCGGTGCCCGAGCGCACGCTGGTCGGAGTGGCGCGCAACCTCCAGGACCGCATCGAGTCGTTGCCGGGCGTTCTGGAAGCTGACATCGGCGGCGACCGGGAAGAGCTGCTGGAGGTGGTGGTCGACAACCGGGTGATGCAGACCTACGGCATCTCCTACGCCCGGCTGTTCCAGCTGGTGCAGAACAACAACATGCTGGTGGCCGCCGGCGCCCTCGATACCGGCAAAGGGCGTCTGAACATCAAGGTTCCCGGCGTCATCGAGAACGTGGAGGACGTAATGAACCTCCCCGTTAAGGTGGACGGCGACCGGGTCGTCACTTTCGGCGACGTGGCGCACATACGCCGGACCTACAAGGACCCCGAAGAATTCGCCCGGGTAGGCGGTCAGCCGGCGGTGACCCTGGAGGTATCCAAGCGCGTGGGTGCCAACATCATCGAGACCATCGAGGCGGTCCGCGGCATGGTGGAGGCGGAGAAGGCGAACCTGCCGGACAGCGTCCACGTCGCCTACCTGCAGGACAAGTCCGAGGACATCCGCAACATGCTTCGGGACCTGCAGAACAACGTGCTGACGGCCATCGTGCTGGTGATGATCGTCATCGTGGCCGCGTTGGGCTGGCGGCCCGCGCTCCTGGTGGGCATGTCCATTCCCGGATCGTTCCTGGCCGGCATTCTGATCATTCATTCCATGGGCTACACCATGAACATCGTGGTGCTGGTCAGCCTGATCCTGGTGGTGGGCAGGCTGGTGGACGGCGCCATCGTGGTGGTGGAACTGGCCGAGCGCCGCCTCACCGAGGGCTGGGACCGGCGCCGGGCCTACGCCCATGGGGCGAGCCGCATGGCGTGGCCCATTATCACCTCAACGGCCACCACGCTCTGCGTGTTCATGCCGCTGGTGGTCTGGCCGGGCGTGGTGGGGGAGTTCATGAAGTACCTGCCCATCACCGTGCTGATCACCCTGACGGCGTCGCTGGCCATGGCGCTGGTGTTCGTGCCCGTTCTCGGCGGCATCATCGCCCGGCGGGACAAAACCTCCGCCGCCAATGCGGATGCGCTGAAGGCGGCGGAATCCGGGGACCTGGACGCCATTCGCGGCTTCACCGGCTCCTACGCGAGACTGCTGCAGCGGGCGTTGCGGCACCCGGGCAGAGTGCTCGCCGGGGTGCTGTCGCTGATTGTGGCCACGTACGTGGCATACGGTTTCCTCGGGCGTGGCGTGGAATTCTTCCCCGACGTGGAGCCGGAGCTGGCCCAGGTGCAGGTCCAGGCCCGCGGCGATCTCTCCATCCAGGAGAAGGATGCCCTGGTGCGCAAGGTGGAGGAGCGACTGTTCAAGTACGACGGCATCAAGCACGTCTACGCACGGACCATGCAGGACGTGCAGAGCGGCGGACAGAACCTCGCGGCGGACACCATCGGCGTCATTCAGCTTGAGCTGAGGGACTGGGACCAGCGAAGGCCGGCGGCGCGCATCCTGGAGGACATTCGCCGGGATACTGCCAACATACCCGGCATCAAGCTGCAGGTGCGCGAGGCCCAGTCCGGGCCGGGGCAGGGCAAGCCGGTGCAGATTCAGGTCAGCGCGCGGGACAACGACATGCTGGCGCCGGCCGTACAGCAGGTTCGCGATCTGATGCGCGAGCTCGGCGGTTTCGTGGATGCGGAGGACAACCGTCCGCTCCCCGGCATCGAGTGGCGGCTGCAGGTGGACCGGGAAAAGGCGGCCCGTTACGGGGCGGACATCCAGCTCGTGGGCAACGCGGTGCAGCTCGTAACCAACGGCATCAAGGTGGCGGACTACCGGCCCGACGACACCGATGAGGAAGTGGACATCCGCGTTCGTTTCCCCCTTGGCGAGCGCAGCCTGGACAGCCTCAACCAGCTCCGCGTCCCCACCGACTACGGACAGGTGCCCATTACCAACTTCGTCACCTTCGAGCCGGCGCCGAAGACCGGCACCATCGAGCGGATCGACGGCCGGCGCGTCTACAAGGTGCAGGCCGACGTGGCGGACGGTCTGCTCGTGAACAACAAGGTCAAGGAGCTGAAGGCCGCCCTGGCGCAGGCGGAGGTGCCCGACGGCGTGCAGATCACCTTCAAGGGGCAGGATGAGGATCAGCGCGAGGCGGCGACGTTCCTGGCCACCGCCTTCATGGTGGCGCTGTTCCTGATGGCCATCATTCTGGTCACCCAGTTCAACAGTCTCTACCAGGCGTTCCTGGTGCTTTCCGCCATTGTCTTCTCCACGGCGGGCGTTCTGCTGGGGCTCATGGTGACGGGCCGACCTTTCGGCATCGTCATGGGCGGCGTTGGCATGATCGCCCTGGCCGGTATCGTGGTGAACAACAACATTGTGCTCATCGATACCTACAACGACCTGAAGCGGTC
>JASFMS010000400.1:0-3290 GCA_050117435.1 Ectothiorhodospiraceae bacterium
ACTCGCCGTCCGCATGGTAACGAGCGCGGCGATTGCCAGTAAGGAACCCACATAAACCAGCCTCCCACGGCCGGCTATCAACGGCGGAACGATGAACTCAGTACCGCACCCGACTAGGTTCAACATGTTGCGATCCCTCGCACCGCCCTGTTCGTCCAGGAAGTCCGTTAAAGACCGACCCAGGTATTCTTGGCGGTCTCGGTGTTCTTATGGACGCGCAGCCGCCCGGCGTCAACGTATGGGCCTCGGTGGAGCCAGCTACGAGCACCCCGTCAACGTCGGCAGCCTCCACCAGATTCATACCGAAATAGGCGGCCTCCGGCCGCTTTTCCTTTGCGCCTTCGGAACTCCGTTGACCCGGCCACGATCAGGGCTCCGGTGCACTCGGTACTGACCATTTCCCAGTAGCCTGATCCAGCTTGTGGCAGTACATGCACTTACCGCCGTAGTGGGTGATGTAGTGGTTGTTGGCCCCGCCCGTCAGGTGTATGCCGTGCATAAGGGGGCCGAGAGGCGGTGCCGTGGTGGAGTCAGCAGTGTGGCAGCCGGCACAGCCTGCCGGAATTCGGCGCATCCAGTTCGCAACCGGCGGGTGCCTTCCCTTGAGTGCCATGCCCTCTGGAACGAATCTGCGAAGCCGCTCGACAACGTCCGGGTCAACGCTCTCCTCCCATTGCCGCATGAGGGTGCCCAGACGGAAATCCGTGCCCAGATCGGGCCGATTCACGTGACAGTCCACACAGGCGCGAGGAAACGGATCGTCCACCGTGATGCCCGGGATGGCCGGAACGCCGTCCGTGCGGGTCTGCTGGGCTACCGGAGCACGGCTCGAGGCGAGAGCGGCCAGAACAGCAAGCATCCACAGCAACGGCTTCCGGGCCGATACGCACACACCCATTGCCAGTCTCCATCCATAGAGTCGCTTCACCGCCAATTGTAGCGCTGGCGCTGAGGTATCGCGCCTCGTCTAAGGCACGGATTTCACGCCGATTCCGTTTTCAAGATCGAACGAATGTATCCCGATCCGGCGATTTCTTGTCACAACCCGCCATGATCGGCTTTTCGAGAAACCTCTCAAGGGTGCATATTGTCGGATTGGCCACAGACCCCGTAAGGAGGCGCCTATGACCGGAGACACGCTCCCGCGCACCATGGCGGCCATGCTGCTGACCGGCCATGGCGGCACGGAAAAACTGGTTTATCACGACGACGCACCGGTTCCCCCCCCGGGCGAAGGCGAAGTGCTCGTCAAGGTCACCGCAACGGCCAAGAACAATACCGACCGCAAGGCAAGGGAGGGCCTGTATCCCACGAAGGACAAAGGCGACGTCACCTCCTTCGCAATGGGCGGATCCCCGACCCTCACCTTTCCGCGCATCCAGGGCGCCGACGTAGTGGGCCGGGTGGTCGCGGTTGGGGACGGCGTGCCGGAGAGTCGGATCGGCGAACGCGGCCTGCTGGACTTCAACATCTACGCGGACGGTCGCCGGGATATCAATCTGACACCGGACTACTTTGGCCACGGCGCGGACGGCGGCTTCGCCGAGTACGTGGCGGTGCCGTCGGATCAGTTTCATGCGGTGGCGAACCCGGGGCTGGCGGACGCGGAGCTTGCCGCCATGGGCATGTGCTCATACCAGACCGCCCTGCACATGCTGCACGTCGCCGGGGTCAAGGCCGGGGAACGTGTGCTGGTAACCGGGGCCAGCGGTGGCGTGGGAACCGCGCTCATCCAGCTCTGCCGCGTAATGGGCGCCGTTCCCTATGCGCTCAGCACGAAAGAGAAGGCGGACGCACTGCTTGAACTCGGCGCCGAAGCGGTACTGGACCGCGGCGACATGCACAGCTTCGTGGACCGGGTGAAGGCGCTCACCGGCGAGCGGCCCATCGATGCCGTGATGGATCTGGTCGGCGGCGAGATGACCGATCACTTCATCGACACGATGATCTTCGACATGAAGGCGCGCAGCAGCTATCCCCGCCTGAGCATTGCCGGGGCCAGCGGCGGCAATCTCACGGAGATCATGTGGACACGCATTTATCTCTATCAGGTGCAGATCTTCGGCGTTTCCCACGGCACGCGGGAGGAGGCCGAGCAACTGGTGGAGTGGATCCGCGCGGGCCAGCTCAAGCCCGTGCTGCACGCCGCATTCAAGCTCTCCGAGCTGCGCGCCGCGGAGGACTACTTCGTCCATCGCAACAGCGGCTACCTCGGAAAGATCGTCATAGTCCCCGATTCCGAATGGGCCGAGCACGGCGCGCCGTTCGCGCTGAAGGAGGCAACTTGAGCCGCGAACTCACCCTGCAGCTGGTGGACACCCACGCCGGCGGAGACGTCAGCCGAATCGTGACCGGCGGAATCCGGCCGTTACCCGGCGATACCGTGCGCAAGCAGATGGAGTATCTTCAGGCCGACGCCGACGGCCTGCGCAAGCTGCTGCTCTTCGAGCCCTACGGCATTCCGGAAATGTCCGTGGACCTGATCGTGCCGGCCACGGACCCGGAAGCCAGCGCCGGCTACATCATCATGGAGGTGATGGGCTACCCGATCTATTCCGGCTCCAATACGCTTTGCACCGCAACAGCGCTGCTGGAAACCGGCGTGGTGCCCAAGCGGGAAGGCGTTCAGCGGTTCGTGCTGGAGTCGCCCGCCGGCCTGGTGCACGTGGAGGCGGAAGTACGGGAAGGCGTCGTGGAGGCCGTTACCTGTGAAGGTCTGCCGAGCTACATCGACACCTACCGCGCCAGCGTCCACGTGCCTTCCATCGGCGACGTGACCTACAGCGTCGCCTACAGCGGCGGCTTCTACGCCCTGGTGGATGCCGCCGAGCTCGGCTTCTCCCTGACCCGGGAGGAAGAGTCGCAGCTCTCCGCCTGCGCCCACAGGATCGTAGAGGCGATTCGCGTGGAGAGCGGCTTCTCCCACTACGCGCTGGGGGACGTGGGGCCGCTGCCGTTTCTCCACTTCATGGGGCCGGTGGAGCAGCTGGCGGATGATTTCTACCGCTCGCGCTCGGCAACCTACGTCCATCCCGACGTTATCTGCCGCAGCACCACCGGCACGGGCACGTCCGCTCGGCTGGCCCTGATGAACTACGAAGGTCGGATCAACCCCGGCGATAAACTGGAAACCGTCTCACTGCGCGATACGCGATTCATCGGTCGGATGACGGGCACTCGTAACGAAGGGGTTCATCAGGTGGTGGCGAACACCATTACCGGCCGCAGCTACGTTCTGGCTCGATCGGAAATCGTCATCAACTGCGACGATCCCATGGTGGAATGCGCCG
>JASFMS010000401.1:0-3284 GCA_050117435.1 Ectothiorhodospiraceae bacterium
CTCTTCGCTCAGGGGAAGGTGCGGCACGGCGATAGATCCTGGGCTCCGAGCCCACGACCGGGCCCACCGGCCCTCACAACATTCGCGTTTATCTGCGTCCATCCGCGGCTAAATAGAAATTCCCCATCCGATTCATCCGTGTCCATCTGTGGCTAACCTCCTTCCCGGATCGACGGCGCAGTTGATCTGCATCGCTGCCATTCCGCTTCCATGCGATTACACTGTGGTCTGACCATTGCGGTCAGCGGCCGTGTTTTGCGTGATTGCGTGTTGTTGTGCGTGGGGAGGAGCGCTGGATGGCGGAAGAGCAGAACCTGGGGAGTTTCGATTACGTAATTGTCGGGGCCGGGTCCGCCGGTTGCCTGCTGGCGAACCGGCTGAGCGCGGACCCGGACGTGAGCGTGCTTTTGCTGGAGGCCGGCGGGCGGGACAACTACGCCTGGATCCACATCCCGGTGGGTTACCTCTACACCATGAACAACCCGCGCACGGACTGGTGCTTCAAGACCGAGCCGGACCCGGGGCTGAACGGCCGCCAGCTCGGTTATCCCCGGGGCCGGGTGCTGGGCGGCAGCAGCTCCATCAACGGCATGATCTACATGCGCGGACAGGCGCGGGACTACGATCACTGGCGCTCCTTGGGGAACGAGGGCTGGGGATGGGACGATGTACTGCCTTACTTCCTGCGCCATGAGGACCATGGCTTCATCCGCAATCAGTATCACGCCCAGGGCGGCGAGTGGCGGGTGGAGCGCCAGCGGCTGAGCTGGGAGATTCTGGACGCTTTCCGCGAGGCCGCGGCGGAAACGGGCATCCCGAAAGTCGACGACTTCAACGCCGGCGACAACGAGGGTTGCGGGTATTTTCACGTCAACCAGCGTCGCGGTGTACGCGTCAGCGCGGCCACCGCCTTCCTCAAACCGGTGCAGCGACGAACCAATCTGACCGTTCTCACCCATGCCCAGGCCTCTCGAATTCATCTGCGGGAGGGGCGCGCCGTGGGCCTGTCGCTGTCGCTCGGAAACCGTCCGGCGCGGGTGTCGGTGAACGGCGAGCTGATTCTCGCCAGCGGGGCGGTGGGGTCCCCCCAGCTTCTGCAGCTCTCCGGGATCGGCCCCGGCGAGCTTCTTCAGGAGCATGGCATCGAGGTGCAGCGGGAGCTGCCGGGGGTAGGCGAAAACCTTCAGGATCACCTGCAGATTCGCACCGTCTTCCGTGTAGCCGGCACGGTGACCCTGAATCAGCGCGCGAACAGTCTGCTGGGCAAGGTGGCCATGGGAGTCGAATACGCTCTTAAACGCTCCGGTCCCCTGTCCATGGCTCCCAGTCAGCTGGGTTGCTTCACGCGCAGCGACCCGTCCCAGCAGTCGGCGAACCTGGAGTACCACGTCCAGCCGCTGAGCACGGACAAGCTCGGCGATCCCCTGCATCCGTTCCCCGCCCTGACCGCTTCCGTGTGCAACCTGCGGCCCGATAGCCGCGGGCGGATCACCATTCGCGACGCCGACCCCGGATCGAAGCCCCGCATTGCGCCGAACTATCTCAGCACCGATACGGACCGCAAGGTGGCGGCGGATGCCATACGTGTGACGCGACGTATCATGGCGGCGGAGACACTGGCGCGTTTCCAGCCCGAGGAGCTGCTTCCGGGGCCGCAGTTCGAGAGCGACGACGATCTGGCCCATGAAGCCGGCAATATCGGCACGACCATTTTCCATCCGGTGGGAACCTGCAAAATGGGCCCGGACGAGCTCGCCGTGGTGGATGAACGGCTTCGCGTTCGTGGCGTCGAGGGGCTGCGGGTGGTGGACGCGTCGGTGATGCCCACCATAACCTCGGGGAACACCAATTCGCCCACCATCATGATTGCGGAGAAGGGCGCGGAGATGATTCGCGAGGATCGGCGCTGACGGATTCCCGGTGTGGTGGGCTGACCGGAGAACGGAGTGCAATGACGGAACGTGTTACCCCCGAGAGTGTTGGGCTGTCCAGCCACAGACTGGAACGCATCACCGCCTGGATGGAGCGCCATGTCCGGGACGAGCTGCTGCCCGGGGTGAGCGTCCTGGTATATCGGGGCGGCGGGGTACCGTATTTCGGTACCGCGGGCCTCATGGATCGCGAGGCCGGAAAACCGCTGGCCGAGGACACGATCTTCCGCATCTATTCCATGACCAAACCGGTGACCAGCGTCGCCGCCATGATGCTCTTCGAGGAGGGGCGCTTTCAGCTGGACGATCCTATAGCCCGCTATCTGCCGGAGTTCCGGGACATGCAGGTCCTGGTCGGCGGCGATGCGGTCTCGCCCCGCCTGGAACCGGCACGGGAACCGATCACCGTGCGGCATCTGCTCACCCATACGTCAGGGCTGACCTACTGGTTCATGAATGCCACGGCGGTGGATGCCCTGTACCGGGAGAACGGCGTGGATTTCGTGCGCGGCGAGGGCGACCTCGCCTCCATGGTGGAGCGGCTGGCCGATCTGCCGCTGCTCTGCCAGCCGGGCAGCGAATGGAATTACAGCGTCTCCACGGACGTGCTGGGTCGGCTTGTGGAGGTCATCTCCGGGGAATCTCTCGACCGGTTTTTCCGCGAGCGCATTTTCGAGCCGCTGGGCATGGTGGATACCGGCTTTGCGGTTCCCGGGGATCGGGTGCATCGTTTCGCCGCCATGTACGAACCTGCCGTAGGGGGCGGACTGGACGCGGTGGCGATGCAGCGCGATCCGACCCGCGACCCGGCGGAGGTGCACAAGGGACTGCGCCTGCTGGATGCGCCGTCCACCAGCCCGTACGCGCACACCGTGCACCTGTTCTCCGGCGGCGGTGGGCTGTGTTCCACCAGCGGCGACTATCTCCGTTTCTGCCGCATGCTGCTCAACGGGGGCGAGCTGGAGGGCGTGCGGCTGCTGGGTCGCAGGACGCTGGATTTCATGACCACCAATCATCTTCCCGGCGACCTGGCGTCCATGGGGCAGCCCCGTTTCAGTGAGGCCCCTTTCGACGGCATCGGCTTCGGCCTCGGGTTCGCGGTGATGCTGGATCCACCGAAGGCGCAGACCATGGGCTCTCCGGGGGACTACGCCTGGGGCGGGGCGGCGAGCACGGCATTCTGGGTGGATCCGGCGGAGGATATGATCGTGATCCTCATGACGCAGCTGATGCCGTCCTCCACCTACCCGCTGCGACGTGAGCTCCGTGCGCTGGCTTACCAGGCGCTGGTGGACTGATGCTCGGTGCGCCCGCGGCTGTAATATGCTGTCATTAGGGGGAAGCTGTGATTAA